>JBHPDT010000025.1:0-22577 GCA_042577545.1 Candidatus Omnitrophota bacterium
GAGCCCTGAAGAATAGAAAACTCAGGGTAAAATACTCAAAAAGATGCATCTTGTCATACGGGTTTTCGATAGCAAAATAAATCACTGAAAGAATAATGTTCAATATAAAAAACCATACATAACTAGATACAGCTCGCTGTTTCTTCACAAAGAACGTATAATACAATAAGAAGATCTGGATTCCGCCGATAAATATAGGGGGAATTAAATCAGCGTTAACAAAGTCAGCATGTTCCAGCAAGCCCCAGATTGATGGTAAAACTTCGAGGCTTAGGAAGATAAATACGCAGAAAAGTATAAGCAACATCCAGCTGATCAGTACATCGGCTTGAGCCTTCATAATATAATATGAATTCTATTGTTCAAATAGAGTGGTTACTATTGTTGCCCTAAGCTGCTGAAGAGAAAAAGGCTTTGTAATATAACCTGAGGCGCCTTTCTTTACTGCGGTCAAACATATCTCTTTATCCGCCACACCGCTTATCATTACTACCTTGATATTCTTATCAACATATTTGATCTCTTGGAGCAGATCTATCCCATCCATACCAGGCATTACAATATCTAAGAATATCATTTTGGGCCTATGCGCCATAATAATATCGATAGCCTTGCGCGGATTATTTACAACTAAGCAATTATGGCCGTCGGCTTGCAAAAACTGAGATATCATATCAGCCACCTCTGTATCATCGTCTATTACCATAAGGGTGAGTTTTCTTCGCGCTGCGGTGGCTGTAAGATACTTATCAAGCTCTTTTCTTACATCATTTACAATATTCGCAACCGGGGCGGACCTGACGATATAAGATGAGGCGCCTTTCTCAAGCGCCCTAACAGCTAAATCCTTACTGCTCTCATCCGCAAGCATTATTACAGGCAGCAGTTTATTCATTATCTTAATCTTCGATAAGGTCTCAAGCGCATTCTCACCTGATATGTCAACATCCAGTAAGACAACGCTGGGTTTTTTATTCTTTATAATCTCCATCACATCATCGCCAGTAACAGCGCCCATAGCCTTATAGAACCCTGCCTTTAAAAAGATATCTGTGAAATGATGCAGGGTATGTGGATCATCATCTATTATTAATATACTGGTTTCAAATCCCATTTAGGTCTCCCTCTAATTATGTTTCATTGTATCATACATTATAACAATGAATCAAATATATTTCTCATACTCACAAAGAAATTATTCGTAACTGATACCTATCTGAAAAATCTCTGTCTCTTTATTTATGCTCTTAGGAAATGGTGGAAATGGCGCTACCTTCTGCACGCTCTCTATCCCTATGCTTTCTAAGTCTTTGTTCTGTCCATAATAGACCTTTGGTTTTGAGACAAGGTTACCTTCGCTATCAAGTATAAAGGATACCACAACCTCCCCGGAAATTGGCGTTGATGGCCTATGGTTCTCTACCTCCTGCGTAATCATCGTAGATATAATATCATAATACTGCTGAGGAAAGAGATTATCTGTTATAATGTCATCGACTATCTCCTCATCAACGCGATCTTGAGATTCAATCTGCTCCATAGCCATCTGATGAGCGACATCCTTGGTTGTAAGCAGCTCCTTAGAACTATCTCCGGTAATAATATGGGGGGTGAGAAATATAACAAGTTCGGTCTTTTCGGGGCTTGAATCTCCGCTGCCAGTAGTCCTGGATCTAAAGAGCGAACCAAGTAGAGGTATTCTGCCAAGACCAGGAACCTCTCTCTCATGCTCCTGAACATTCTCTTCTATTAAACCGCCTATAAGGATGCTCTTGCCATCTTTTACCATTACGGTGGTCTCTGTAGTTGTAGTCTTAACAACTGGTATGGTATTGCCGCTGCTTTGGATTGTAAAATCTGAGGTCTTTGAGCTGACCTCTGGTTTAATCTTCATAGTGATGAAACCATCCTCATTGATAGTGGGGGTAACAAAGAGCTTAACACCAAGATCAAGAAACGTGACATTCTCCGCTTCAATATTCGCGGCCCCGCCGCTTGTCTGACTAATAGATCTGGTTGCGTATGGCTGATTGGTTCCTACAAGTATCTTAGCCTCCTCATTATTGAGAGCGACTATACGCGGCGAAGACAATAGATTTGATTGACCATACTCCTTTAAGGCCTGAATGACCGCTTGGTATCCCTCGGTATCCAGCTGGCCTATCTGAAGAGCGCCGCCTGTTACAGCTGATGCTGGGGTAGGAATAACATCACTCTGATTTGAATACTTAAGATTAACTCCTACTGTCGCGATTCTATGAAGATTTGAGCGCATGGTAGCAAAGATGCCATCCCAGTTGATTCCCATACGATAATCATCATTAAGGGTAATCTGCAATATCTTCGCCTCGATAAGAACCTCCTTATGCTTCTCATCAAAAGCGTCGATGACCTTATCGAATACAGGCATCTTATCCTTTAAGTCAGTTATGGCTATCTTGTTGGTGCGTTCATCCATACGAAGACTTCCAACATTTTTTGTAAGCATCTCTCCAAGCTTATCCTTAAGGCTCTCTGCTGAGGCATATTGCAATGAATAGACCTTTGTAATTAAAGGAATATCCAGCCCCTCTATTACCTTCTCCATATCAGCTACAACCTCCGCGACATCCATAACAATTAATGTATCAGATGCCTCATCAGCAATGACCCTTCCGATATTAGTCTTTAGTTGAGAGATCGCTTTAGATATATCAGTAGCTTTAGCGTGCTTTAACTTAAGAGATTTTACTATACGTTTATCCTCATATTTTTTTCCATAGTTAAGCTCATAATCACGCTGTGTCATAACATATATAATATTGGTTCTCTTCTCAAAAGCCAGATCGTTTGCCGCAATGATTATCTCAAAGGCATCCCAGACCTCTACATCCTTTAAGAACAGAGTAACCTTACCAGTAACGTTTTTTCCAGCTACAATATTTAGCCCGCCTCTCATAGACAAGAGGCGAAAGACATCCAAGACATCCATGCCTTTTATATCAAGAGATAGCTTGCTTCCATTTCCATTTGCGGTTACTACAGGCGCCTGGGCTAAAGAGATATTAGGAAGAGTTGTAACTAATATAAAAATTATTAAGACCCCGACCCTAAGAAACCTCATCCTCTTAGATAATATAGCACTTATAGTATTAAGCATGTTCATCCTCCAGCTTTTTAACAGATCCTGTTAAAACTCTCATTGTTATGTAACAGAAATATTTAGCGGGGTTTATTATCAACCTGCGCATATTACATAGATAATGAAATAGTATCATCACCAGACCCTAACATAATTTTACCATTTGATATATCTCGTATCTCAATCTCTTCAACAAACTCGCCTTTTCTAAGAAACATTGTCTGGCCGCTAGCCTTATCTTCAATTATAGCCTGGGGTACATCACCTGGTATTATACCCACTAATCTTAGACCTTTTATCCTCTCCCGCAAGCCCGGCCCTGAACTAACGCTGCTCTTGCTAGCCCCTGTTGAGGCTGGAGCAAATATCGACTTCTCGTTAAGCACTTTCTGATAATCTTCAAATGAATCTCTTCTTTGGGCCTGCCCTTGCTGATCAGGCTTATCAATTGCTGGCTTTGGTGTATCTACTTTTGCAGTATTATCCTCTAAAGCAATACCATCGGAAACAGAAAATATCATTCTCTCTAAACGCTGCAGTTCATCCTTCTCCTGATTCGATGATTTATTGTAGATAAAAATTGAGGCAGCCAGTATCGCAATAATACCTATAACAGCGATAATTAATAGGGTATTAGGGGAGCTCGCGGTCTTTTTTGATGTCCTTTTTACTGGTGGCTTAATAGCAGGCGTCTCTATCTTTTTTGGAGGGCCTAGATCTTCGGATTTTTTTAAATCTTGCTGAATTTTGTCTTCACCAGACCCGATTAAACTATGATTCTCTTTTTTTTCAACAATCTTTTCTGACGCCTTGATAACTGGCGCAGCCTCCTTGGGTCTTTGGGCCTGGGGGGCATCATCCTTCTTGTCAGGCAAGGGAGCCTTACCCTGCTTCCCCTTTATAAGGCGTAATAGCCTCTCCTCTGGTGAAAACTCATCAGCCATATTATCTTACCTCATGCGCTACTATATCTTCTATCATGGACTCATCTATAACCTGGGCGTTCTGCATAATAAGCGCCTCAAGCGCGTCGTGACAAAGCATAGATATCTGCCTTGGATAACCCTGGGTATGTTGATAGACCAGCCTGATCGCGCCTGATGTAAAAAGTTCCTCGTTGGACGCGTATCCCGACTGCTGAAGCCTGAAGTTTATCATAGCCCTGGTCTCTCTCTCGTCAAGCGGGTTTATAATATACTTTAAGTTTATTCGATCCATAAAATTCTTTATTCTTCTTATCTTGGGCAAGAGTTCTATCTGGGATAGTATTACAAGCTGAAGTAACTTGTACTCATTGGTCTCGTAATTTAAAAGAGTGCGTAGGATCTCGATCTGTGTTGGGGTAAGTTTCTGTCCTTCGTCTATAAGAAGTATAATATGCTTATTCTCATCAACCCCCTTCTGAAAGAGATATCTCTCCAGGGCATCTTTATAATCAAGGGTTGAGCGAAAACTAGGTGTTACACCAAACATCTTGCCCAAGCTTGATAAGAACTGAAACTCTGTCTTATAACTCGGATCTAATATCATATGAAAGATATAATCAGGCTCATCCTTAAATATCTGAATAAGCATTCTACTAAGAGTTGTCTTACCAGTTCCCACATCACCTAATATAACATTTAAGCCTCTGCGCAGCCTTATAGCGATCTCAAGTCTTTTTAATGCTGTATCATGAGATGATGAAGGATAGAAAAACTTTGGATCCGGACTTGTAGAAAATGGCTCTGACTTTAAATTTAGTGTCTCATAATAACTCATCTCTTATAGATCCTTCTTGTTAGACAACCTTATTCTAATTTGTTCGATTGCAATTCCCTCTAATCGCATCTGCCTTATAGCCTTTAATCTATCTGCCGTATGGTCATCAAAAAATCTGAAATTTGTCTCTATGCCCCTGCTTATCTCCTTGATCAAGCCAATCTTCAAATAATACTTTAGCGTCTCAACAGAGTATCCTGTAACATGCGCAAGATCCTTTATAAGATATATATTTCTCATAATGTAAAAACCCAGGGGATATCCTGGGCTCCATATATAACTATTACTACTCTCTGGGTAGGGAGCCCACCTTCTCCCCACTCAAGGAGTAGTATACACTATTCTACACACACTGTCAACTATTTAGATTGAAATAATCACGATTTTATACCAAACCAACTCCCTGAGTATGGAGTATGACTTCCCTGCAAAAATAGGGTCAAGCCCGGACCTTGAGAACAACCGTTCGTGCTCAAGGTCCGGGCTTGATTGATTTTTTTAGGCGGCTTGGTTTATGGCTAAATATATTGGGGGAGAAATATCTCTTCTTGCTAAGCCTGCCGGTGGCTGAGCATTAGCACCGGCTGAGGCCTGTTGATGAGGACCTCTTGCCATTCTTTTAGCAACTTTAGCAAGCTCTTGCCTGCGTCTTTCTTCGGCAACTACCTTGCTGAGGTGGTACTTTAGAACTACTGCGTTCTCATATCTTGAACCTTTTTCAAATTCCATACACTTTAGAATAATCTCTTCAAGCCATTCAGGAATTTCGGGGTTCAGTTCTCTAGGCGTATTTGCAGGGCCTGCTTCAAGCTCTTTGAGCAATTTCTCAGGCTCAAGCTTTTTGACAGCTTTTGCCTCTTTAAAGAAATCTTCGAATGGATGATGACCGGCAAAGAGCTCGTATGCCACAATTCCAAGTGAGTAGATATCAGAATTAAAGTCTATCTTATCTTTAAGAAATTGCTCCGGAGATGCGTACTTAGGCGTACCATGAAGTTTTATTTTTCTTTTTTTAGAACCTGGGCCACCCTTATCAAAGCGCGGTCGATCATCTACTGGTATTGCATATCCAAAGTCAGCTATCTTCAATTTTTTCCCCTTAGTAATTAGGAAGTTGCCAGGTTTTATGTCCCCATGTATTATCTCTCTTCCATGCGCGTAACTTAATCCTTCGACAGCCTCTCGGAATATCTTAAACTTATCCTCTATATCTAAATCCGATCCTTGTTTAAGAAGCAGAGCAAGGTCAGGTGATCTGTTTTCACCACGTATACCCTCAACAAACTCCATCTCAAGACACCAGCTATCTCTTACTCGATAAAGGTTATGCACCTTGACTATGTTGTTGTGCTCCATACCTAACATTAACTCATACTCACCTATTAAAGATCGTACATGTTTTGCAAATTTTTTCCTGTCTATCTTTTTTCCCTGCGCCGTATCTGAACCACCGGAATTTTCTTTTTTCTTTGGGTTACGCTTAGGATCTAAAACCTTAATAGCTATAGTTCGACCGTCCTTCTTTGCTCTATATACCAGGGCTTGTCCGCCCTCGCCTATTTTTTGTATGAGCATGTAACCATTAACTCTCTCTCCTATCTTGAGTGGTCTCCTATTTCCAAAGAGCACCTTTATCTTCTCTGGCCAGTGTAATAAATCATATGATATCTTTTCCCTGGCAAAATCGAGCCATCTCTTTCTTTTGTCATATCTCTTAGCAGCATTAACGTAGAGTCGCACATCGTAAAACAGATAGTATGTTAATACTGCAACAACTAATCCTACTGTTAAAAAGGGTAAGCTGGTACTTAAGGCATCAGTGAGAACTTTAAAAGTAATAGCAGCGCCAGCAGATGACGGCTTTATTTTTGGTGGATCATTATCATCTGCCGCATGATCAGGCGATCTTGCAGGGGGAGGCCATATAAAGATCGGGTTTTTATCAATCCATGATTGCAGTCCTTCAGCAATAATTGTATCACCTCTGTCTCCTGAAGCCTCTATCTCTTGTAAAATAACGTCTCTATCAACAATCTTATTCTGATCATCAAGATGTTTTACTACCTTTGCCCTGAAGAAACAGAACTGCAAAAATTTACCTATTATATCATCTGCTTCAACTTCATCAAACTCCTTTAAAGCTTGAGGTATATCCTTGCCATCATGATAGAGATCAGCAAGGCGTGGTATCGTCATAGTACCCACAGTTGGCATCGCATCCTTATATGGTCTGTACGCGCCTCGCGTGTTGTAATAGTTTTCACCATCGAACACATAAAAAGTAAAAGCATATTGCCTGGTCTTATCAGGATTGATTACTGGAACATTATGCTCTCCTATCCAGCGCGGCACACGTACAGCATAGATCCCTGAAGAGGTGATCTGGGTCATAGGAAATTCCCGCATAATCGGCACTAATTCTTCTTCATTAGTTATATCATATTGAAGAGCTAGCGTAACCTCAGCTCCTGGCTCAGCCCTCACAATAAATACCATAGCCTCATCAAGCTCAGATTGTGCGCAGAAAACCTCCAATGCTAACATTTCTCTTCCCCTAGTCTCTGCATCACTCATCTCATTCCTATGTTGTTCAGAAAATGACTCCTCCTGCATATTGCGAGCTCTTTCGGATAAGGCATCACACATAACAGAAGCCTCGGAATTGAAGTCAGTATATAGGTCATGATCAATATCTTCCATCAGATTCAGAAGTCTTACTAACTCAATCTGAAGTTCAGGATCATCATAAATATTAAATAATTCTGCGTAATCATCCGCTGATAAAAAATCTAATATCTTATCTGCTAATCCCCAATATTCTTCAGATCTATCTCTTCTATCAGAATCACTATATCGATCATTCTGCATACAAAATAATTCATCCCACAAATCATCCAATATTGAATACGCCTCTTCCAGCCCCTCTCTTGTCCTAAGATCAAGCTCCCCATCCCCAGCAGATGAGGCCTTGGTCTTTTCAGATCCTGGACGAAAATTTCCATGATTAGCTTTAACGTGTGGCCTTCGCCTTTGCCAAGTTCTTATCTCATTAGAAAAAGAAGCGTACTTATTTGTCGCAACCAGAGATGGTTCTTTTCTCAAATCATCAAATGTTTCTATAATTTTAGCATCCGAATCAATGCCAAGAACCACTGCTTTACATTTGTCACTGATTCTATCCCTGCTACCTAACAAAACTTTTACATCATTAAATCCATGTTGAATTAAGTTAGTTAATAGAAATTCTATCAAGTACTCATCTTTGTTATGAAGATGCGCTGCTAATAAATATGGAACGTCATCCCTTTTAGCTCTAATAGCTAAACCATGGCATAAACTAAAACCGCTTGATCCTAACACTAGACCATCATTCTCTTTATCTATTTGAGCAAAACATATTTGACCGCCTTTACCATCTCTCCACGCTGCGGGTAAATATCTTCGGCCTCCGTAAGTAATAACTTTAGCATTTTTTGCTCTGCTGCCCAATTCAACCAGCTGAGAAAAATGCGTCTCCATGTCTTTCTTAAAAACTTCAATATCTACAACTCCACACCTGGGATCAATCTTCTCAGTATATCGCCCAAAAGCTCTGTTTTGTGTAAGATACTCAAGAATAAGCCCGTGACTTCTGGACTCCTGACCATAAACTCTAAAAGCATATTCGCTCCCAGCAGATGAGGCCTTGGTAGGGGGTTCGAGGACTTCTACGGCATACTCATCTGTTACTTCTCTTACAAGTTTAAATACCGGGTGATCTGGTTCTTTTGAAAGGTCATTGAATGAGTTGATCATACCATCTACAGCTGAGATATTTACCTTTGCCTTCATTGGGTCGGGCGCATCCTTGGGACCACCTTCGCATGAGTGCCTTCTCACCCACTCACGGAAGATGTTCATCATAGCAATGTTGAATACTATAAACCTCATCACATCATCATGCAGACTTGGATCGGTTAGTATCCCTTTCTGATATTGGCCGATTTTGAATAAAGATGCATACCCAAAAGTGTCACTTGCATATTCTCCGAATGATAGTATTGGAAGCGGAAAGTGAGCTATTCGCTCCTGCAATATTTCCAATCTGTTCCACTCAGATTGCAGCTCTCTAGCGCTCATACTTCTTAAACGAGCTACATACTCCCTTTCCCATTGATATCCAAATTCAATCTTCCCAGCATGGATACACGTATCAAAAAATTTTAAAAACGCATCTTTCCTATAAAATTCTCTTCCCGTAGCAATAAGCCTATACTCCTCATTAAAATCTGAGGCAATAAAAGGTGCCTTATATGAGCCTCTCCTTAACAGAAATCCGATCTTTTCAGAAATAAACCTGGTTGACTCATCCTCCATAATGGTAAGCCATCTGCCTTTTGGCCCTACAAAGAATACTTCT
The DNA here is from genome assembly GCA_042577545.1 of Candidatus Omnitrophota bacterium. GTDB lineage: Bacteria > Omnitrophota > Gorgyraeia > JABMRG01 > JABMRG01 > JBHPDT01. Next base: position 9,282 of record JBHPDT010000025.1, read on the forward strand.
CTCTGAATCCTACGATTCCTTACAGCCAGAGCAATAAGCGCTTTCTGCCTTACCTCTCCAGGAGTTCCTTCAAAAATATCTGGCCGTTTCTCAAGAAGAAAGAGTCTCATTTTATCCAACGTCAACATACTGTCAGAAAAGTCATGAGCTCCAATTAGCTCGGCAATGGCTTCCTCTACTGCAACTGAGGTTATTGTTCCACTTGATGATGCTTTTGGACCTTCTTTCCGCAGCTTTTCAGCCATAGGCCTCAGGGCAGAGACCTGTTGTGGTATCTGTAGTGTAATTGTTAGTGTTACTATAGTTGATATAAGTTTCTTCATTATTATTATTTTTTTATTTGGGGGGGCAAATAAATAGACCCCGGCTTAGTAAATTCCTGCGAAGCTGTGCACAAAAGTAGCACAGCGAAGCAGAACGCCAGGGTTTAATATTTTAGTGTATTTATTATACTATAGTATTGCTGTTACGTCAACGGAAAAGCGAATTTAACCTGACAATTCTAACCTGTTTAGATTTGTCAGATAAAAGACAGATAACACCATAACACCATAACACCAGACGCTTTATATTACTTCATACTTGACAACAAGTTGTGGAAGAAATATATAGTAGTCAATATTGGATATAATGGCCATCAGGCAATATTTCTTCTATAACATTATGCAGTATAGATGGTTATATAAAGCGTCTGTACTTTCTGTCAGATAACACCATAACACCAGACGCTTTATATTACTTCATACTTGACAACAAGTTGTGGAAGAAATATATAGTAGTCAATATTGGATATAATGGCCATCAGGCAATATTTCTTCTATAACATTATGCAGTATAGATGGTTATATAAAGCGTCTGTACTTTCTGTACTAAAGCGTCTGTACTTTCTGCTGTACTTTCTGTACTTTTTGTACTTTTAAGAAAGAATTAGGTGAGGGAGATTTTGGAGATCAGGAGGGAGGCGCGGATTATCACGCCTGATTTGTCGCTTTTGGTATTTATATTAAGTTTGTCTGTCTTAAGCACCTGTGGTGAATTCTTGGTCTTGTATATAAATTTCATAAGAGAGTTCATATCTGACTCTGTCTCGATCTCAACAACAAATCTCTTGTAGTATTCCTTGCCCTTAGCAGGTTTTGGCCTCATGCTTACTATATTAACACCTGATGAGCTGGCGATCGTCTCAAGTTCATTAAGTATCTTGGTCATCTCCTGCTCATCAGTGCCTATCGACCTGAGCTTGTTGGCATACTCCTCAAACTCCTTATCTATCACAGACTTATCTTTTATGATAGACGCGTACTTCTGCAGTTTGATCTTTGTGAGTGTGATTTCGCTGTTCACTCTCTTGAATCTCTTATATAGCGGTTCAAGAAAGAATGAATAGACAAGAGAGATCGCTACAATAGCTATTAAAAAGAATGTTATATTTTTTTCACGAGCTGAAAGCCTGTTTAAAGGATTCGTCAATTTACCCTCTATCTTTAAAATTGCATCTTATCTGAAAATCAACTACCTCGCCTTGTTGGGTACGCCTGCTTGAAACAGAACGCGTCTGCACATTTGAAAAGTATTCTGACCCCTCTAACGTTGTAGTCAACTTAAAGACATCCGAGAGCCTCTTGGCCCTGCCGCGAAAACGCGCTACCCTTGCCTTGTCATCATAATCAAAGTCTATCAGGGATATGCTGTTTGGAATTATCTTATAAAGATTATATATGGCATCCAGGGATGAGGCCTCACCCTGAAACTGCTCTCTTATAATCTCCAGCTTCTTCTGCTTTGCCTCAGTTGCTTCTGCCGCGGGAGCGACCTTCTTAAGCATTAGACTGAGTCGTCGAAGTGTTCTCTCCCTCTGATTTATATTAAATAGAAATCCCGCAAAGAGGATCAGCAGAATAAATAAGACGCTTACTGAAAGACTGAGCAGTTTACTTACCTTGGATCTGAGTCTCTGTTTCTTCCTCAGCTCATCAGGAATAAGATTTATACCCTCCTGCATAAAAAAGCTACCACATAAGGCGCATATCGATATATCTTTTGGTATGCCCTTATCAATAAACGTCGCATCCGATACCAACAACTCTGCGAGGACTTTCTTACCTGCCACCTCACTTGAGACCTGTGCACTCAGATATATCTTAAAATCTTCTATAGCGGCATCAGCGCCTGTAATTAGAAACTTTGAAACAGAGATCTCCTCTTTGCCCTTCTCCTTCTTGTATAGATCGATAGAGCGGTTGATTCCTCCCAAGAGTCGTTTCTTTAAAGCCTGGGTCTGCGCTGAATCATTACTCATAGATAGAGCGCCCACAGGTACGACTCTGCTGAAACTCAGCTTGCCATCAGATATAATAGCAACTTCAGTGCTATTATCATCTATATCAACTAAACATATTGTCTTCTGCTCTAGATCTTCTTCTTCAGAAGATCTTTGCAGCCATCCTGTTATAGCCTCCGCGCTTAGCCTGACATTCTTAGGCTTAACGCCAGATCCTGTGAATATAGCGTTAATGCGTGATATCTCCTTCTTATGGATAACTATAAGCATGACCTCGGAGTATCCCTCATCGTCACTGTCGATTATCTTGTAATCAGAGATCACCTCTTCTTTCGCATAGGGTATCTGCTTGGTTATCTCAAAGGAGACCATGCTATCTATCTCATCCATCGATATCGATGGAAGCCGCATATACCTTACCATCACCTTGTCTCTGGATATTACCGCAGTAAGGTTATCGAGCTTAATATTATTTAAGTTTGATCTATCAGTTAATATCTTCGAGATCTGCTCATCCGCCAAACCGCTAATAGGTTCCGCTATAAGGCGTATTATTGATGAGCCCTTTGAAGAGATCTCAGACATAGCTATCTTAAGATAATCTTTATCTATCTCAACAGATGTCACGAATTTTTTTCCAAATGATATCTTCTGCTTATCTGACATATCTACTCCTGATACCAGAATAACGTCTTAGGGGGCTTATTCGTATCCTCAAACATATATACCGCATCAATACTTACCTTGACCTTGTTCACTTTAGCGTTAGCGATCACACGATATGTATTAGAATTCACACCCAGCTGGGGATTCTGACCAAGCGCGACCTCCTTGATCCTGGTATATTCCTCGGTCATTATACCATAGATATTAGCATACCAATCTGCTTCTTGCAAATTCTTTATTTCAACAAGCCCCGCTTCTTCTCTGTCAATAGTATATGGCCCGTCTGAAAACCATCTGTCATCAGCTGAACCTACGATATCATCATTGCCGTGTCTATATCCCAGAATTTTAGAAGCCAGATTAGGAAACGCAGGTCCAAAGACAGCTCCCAATGCCGTATCACTTGCTGTATTGATATTTACCCTGCCTTCGCCATATACAGTAATATATTCTCTGATACCGACCAACATCTCCGCGGTCATACCCCTAACAAAAAGGAGCTCATCTAAAACATCAAAATTCGCATTCTTACACTCATATGCGGGTATAAGGTCTGCGTAATAATCGTTCTCAGCGCCAATGTAACCTCCTTCTTGAGCTGATGTTGTGGTCTGATCCTCATCGCGCCAATCAAGTATAGCAGCTGCGATAGATTCTGATTCTGTTCTTTCAACACCCGTGATCTCTAGAAGATTGGCGATAGTTTCTTTTGACGCAAAATTTATATTTATCTTAGACTGCTCATCCAGGAGCCCATAGATCATGGGGGGCTTTTCTTCATAGCTCTGTGAAAGGAGATACTCATATCCTATGGTATACTCTCCGTCGCCAAATTTATGATCCTTAAAGAGTTCTTCATTATTCGCCCAAGACTCATTCAAGGCGTCTATATCGATAGAGAGGTCACCCTTATATTCTAAATTCTTCTGCGCCAAAGCGCGCATCATTCCAGCGCGCGCCAGGAAGTAGGCCTTCAGATGATCGACATCATAGGATGTGAGTTTAAGAGAGAGAGCGGATTGCCTTCCTATGCTTACCGCGAAGACCGCTAATATAGAGACTATCCATAATGCGGTAATAAGAATAGTCGCTCTCTCACCCCTTATCTTTCCTATCATTTAACCTCCAGGGAAGAGTCTGTGACTACGCCTGAGGAGGGCCTGCCAACAGGTATCCAGATCCTCTTTGAGATACTTATCTGGTCCCCGCTATCAATATCGGTTAAAGTAAGATCTATTCTTACCCCCATAGGAAGCGCTGATTCATCATCCCAAAAATCAAGCCACTCATATTCAGTCTCACCAAGATTCGCGGACTCCTCAGAGGCGCTAAGATAGCTGAACTTAAGCTCTGATACACCATTTAGTATTACTTGCGCATCCTGTTCAGGTTTATTAGGCAGCTTACTTTCATCAGACTCCAAATCAACGATTATAAATTTATCCTTAAGTTGGGATTCTGATCTGCTCAACGATCCACTAGAAATCACTCCATCTCCCTGGCCAGCGTAATAACTGACCTCTTTTGTATAAATCCTATTGTCATCTTGGGCCCTAACTGACGATATGAATGAGAGCCTGTCAGCCTCGCCCTTAAAAGGTATATTTGATATAAAAAGCATATTTTTTAGATCTCTCGATAAGGTGTCAAAGCAATATCTCATCCTAAGCTGTGAGCTCTGCTGAGCATCTATCCTCCGCCATGAGACTACGCCGCCCCGAAAACAGGAGTATAGAACAACCCCGACTGCCGAAAATATGGATACCGCTATCAATAGCTCTATCAGCGTAAAAGCTCTCTTTATGTATCTTTTTTTTATGCGCATCACTCTTGGGTTTCTAATAACTGCTTATAAGTTTCGATCTTAACGGTTCTTTCAACATTTCGCCTGCTCCAGGAGACAGAAGATATGGCCTTTTCAAGGCTTAAGTCTTCTTCGTCATAGCTGAAAGATTCTCTCCCTTCATCTATGGCTGCAAAATCAGTCTCCCAATGAAAACTGTTTGCCATGAACTCTTCATCACCACTAGTCGCCTCATCGACCGCGCCAAATGGAAGTTCTATATCAAAGGCCTTATCCTCAAGAAAAAGAATAGCCTTCAGGTAATCGTTGGTTATTCCTGTTGCTTTTATAGAGGATGTGAAGGCATGGTTTATCATAACAATAGAGACAGATACTATAATAACAGTTATCATAAGCTCAATTAGTAAAAATGCTCTATTCTTTCCTGGATTCATATACTCTCACAAAGCCTGTTCTTTTTTCTATTGAAATTGTATAGGTAGTACCTTCTCTGTTGGCAAGGTATATTGAAGCAGAAGTTGAGGAGCCATTAGGCATGAAATCTATCTGATCCTCCTTAGACTCTAGTGATATACTATTTGGTATTCTAAAGATCTTACCCCATCTGCTCTTTAGCGGCTTATACTTATTATCTTTGTCATCTTTCTGAAATACCTTGTAAGTCTTCTCATCAGAATCTAATATCAATCTATAGCTGTTTCTCTCAAAGATGGCCTTCTCTCTGCAGAACCTCATAACTGACGCCAGCTCTTTAGCGGATGTGGTAATCCTTAAGTCTTCATAGGTTCTTTTAAAGAGAGGGGTTGAGATAGAGACTAAAACAAGTATCAAGATGCAGACAAGCATCAATTCTATGAGGGTGAACCCTGTAGGAAGGAACTTTATATTTTTTCTCAAATTATTAACAACCACTATATAAGCTTACAAGGTAAGTAAAATTATAAAAGGAGTTACTCTGACTCTTCTTCCCAGTTGTTTATATCATCTGGACTTTCTATGCCGTCAGGGCCATATGAATAAAGATCGTAATCCTGCGTATTATTGGTGCCTGGGCAGGTATAAGCATATGGATTTCCCCAGGGGTCTTTTGGAATCTTTCTAATGTAGGGCCCCTTCCAGTTAGGGGGGTTAGGTGAACCAGAGGGTTTTACCCTAAGCGCTGCCAAGCCCTGCTCTGTCGATGGAAAAACACCATTATCCAGCTCATAAAGCCCAAGCACAACAGCAAGATTCGATTCTATATCTGCCCCTGCCGCGGCAATACGCGCCTCCTGCGATCTTCCAACAAGCCGCGGCACAACCATAGCCGCTAAGACGCTGATAATTACAACAACGAGCATTAACTCAATAAGAGTAAACCCTCGTTTCGGTGTGCGGTGTACGGTGTACGGTTTGCGGTTAATGTTTTTCCGAACACCATAAACCAAAAACCGAAAACCGAACCTGTGTTTATGGGTCATATTCCCCTCCTAATTATCAATCTTCATACAAGAATCGCGCTCAATAAGTTTTGCCTTAAGCAACACCTTTACAGGCTCTCTTTTCTTGCCAGCTATAATCTGGTGTAGAAACTCAAGCCCCATCCTGCCCATCTCAGCTATCGGCTGCCAAACGGTTGTTAGGGGAACCGGGGAATAACTGCATAACGGGTTATCATCAAAGCCAATGACTGAAATATCTTCAGGCACGCGTAAACCTTGTCTACGTATTACATCAATCGCCTCCATAGCCATTACATCACTTGCGGCAAATATAGCCGTAGGCGGATCGGGAAGCTTAATAAGCGCCTCTGTAGCCTTCTTCGCGGGACCTCTTAAGAATTGGCCTACTGTTACACACTTTAAGCTAAATCTTAACCCGTGTGATCTCATGCAAGACTTAAATCCCTCAAGCCGTTTTTTTCCAGCTTCAGTAGAAAGATCGCCCGCTATAGTAGCGATTCTCTTATGGCCATGCTTGATAAGATACTCAACAACATCTATTGACGCCTTCTCATTATTTATCGCGATTGAATTAATAGGCTCCTTCTCAAAAGAGTTATTCAATACTACGCATGGAATCTTACGCGCAATTACCTTTTTTAACTGAGTATGATCGCCATTTATGTCGGCAAAGAGTATACCATCGATATTATCCGGGCTTAGAGTGGAGCTTGTAAGCCAATCTTCATGCTTATGCCGCTCACTTATGTGGATTACAATATCAACCTTAAGCCTGCTCGCGGATAAGACCACACCCTTTATTACCTCTGTCGCGTAGAAAGAGTGAAATATATCCTCAAAGCGCGGGATAATAAGGCCGAAAACCTTACCTCTTTTTTTCTTTGTTGTAGTCTTGGCCAGGCTGTTTAATTCAAGCGCGCCTATAGCTTTCTCAACCCTCTCTCTATCTTGTCTTTTAACATTTGGTGAGCCCTGCATAACGCGCGAGACCACCATTGAAGAAACACCGGCCTTCTTTGCAATTTCACTAATACGCAATTTAAAAACCCCCTTTTTCGTTATCCAACCATTAGGTTGAGCTGAAATATTGGAAGAAGCATAGATATTACAATAAAACCGACTATTACACCCAAAAACAGAATAAGCGCTGGCTCAATTAAAGAGGTGATCGCCTTTATACTGCGATCTATCTCAACATCGAAAGAATCAGCTATCTTAAGAAGCGAATTCTCTAGCTTACCGCTCTCCTCACCGACAGCGATCATATTAACTACCATGGCGGGAAACTGTTTGCTCGCTTTTATGCTCTTTGAAAGAGTCGCGCCCTCTACTACATCCTTCCTCGCCTGGATTAAATCTTCCTTGATAATATCATTGTCCATCGTATTGCTGGCAACGCCCAGAGCCTGCACTATAGGAACACCGTTTGCTATCAAGGTACCAAGCGTGCGTCCAAGCCGCGCTATCTCACTCTTTATAATAAACGGGCCAATGAGTGGGAGCTTAAGCCTTATGCTGTCAAATACCCGTTTACCCTCTTTGGTCTTTATCCAACGATAAAATACGACCGTAAATAAAACTATACCCAAAATAATAAAAATCCAGAACTTCGCGAAAAAACCGCTTATGGCAATGAGCAATTTTGTAGGCAGCGGAAGCGCCTGCCCCAGGTCAACAAAGATCTCAGTGAGTCGCGGCGCGACAAAACTTAAAAGAACAAATATTGTCAAAAAACCGACAAAGGCCATAAGGGCTGGATAAGCTAAACTTGAGCGTATCTTTGAGACAGTCTCATCATCCTTCTCAAGAAAACCGCTTAATCGCCTTAAAACGTCTTCCAGGCTTCCGCTAACCTCTCCTGCCGCGACCATATTAACATAGAGCGGTGAAAATATCTTCGGATGTTTAGTAAGGGCCTTTGATAAGGTTGATCCTCCTCTAATATCATCTCTTACGATCCCAGCTGTATGCTTAAGGTAGGGATTCTCGCTCTGATCTATTAAGACTCCAATGGCATTAAGCATTGTCAGCCCGGCATCCAAAAGATTAGATAGCTGGCGTGTAAAATTACTTAGATCACGTAAAGATACACCTTTAAAGAGGAGTATATTACCCCTTGATTTCCTAATAAAAGCTACGGTCTCTTCTTCAATAGAAAGAACATAAAGGCCTAAGCCGCCAAGTTTTGTAATAGCCTGCTGTTTATTCTCAGCATCGATATGTCCATCTATTATCTTATCAGGACCGCGCTTTGCCTTATATACAAATTTTGACATAAAACTCTTTTATTCTAATCCGCGCCTATCTCTGTAACCCTTAATACCTCTTTGATTGTAGTTATCCCTCTTGCCACCTTCTCCATACCATCATCAAATAATGTCCTCATCCCATTCTTTAAAGCGCTCTCTTTTATCTCCGTAATCGAGGCGCGCCGCAATACCATATCCTGTATCTCATCGCTCATTACGAGTATCTCATATATCGCGGTTCGACCTTTAAAGCCTGTGAACTTGCACGCGGAGCAGCCTTTGCCTTCGTAAAAAACCATCTTGGAATCTGGTGAGATCTTAAGTTCATCAAGTAATTTAGAATCAGGCTTAATCTCTGCCTTACATTTCTCACATATAACTCTCAAGAGACGTTGAGCCAGGGCCGCTTCTATGGAGCTCGATACAAGATAGGGTTCTATGCCCATATCCAGCAGCCTTGTAACAGCTCCCGCGGAATCATTTGTATGGAGTGTTGAAAAGACTAAATGACCTGTAAGCGCAACCCTGATCGCGATCTCGGCGGTCTCTAAATCCCGCACCTCACCGACCATCATAATATCCGGATCATGGCGCAGCATAGAGCGCAGTCCATTGGCGAATGTAAGCCCTATTTTTGGATTAACCTGTATCTGGGTAATGCCGTGGAGCTGGTACTCTATAGGATCTTCGATCGTAATAATATTCTTACTAGCGTCATTTATCTTGCTAAGGCCGGCATAGAGCGTTGTTGTCTTGCCATTGCCTGTTGGGCCTGTAACAAATATAATTCCATGAGGTTTCGTTATCAGCTCCTCAACTACAACCAGATCTTTCTCCAGTAACCCAAGATTCTCAAGACCCATCAGAACATTTGCGCTTAAGATCCTTATGTGTACGCTCTCTCCAAAAGATGTAGGAATGACAGAGACTCTTAAGTCCAGGTCAGAGTCAGCTATCTTAAGCTTTATCCTCCCATCCTGCGGAAGCCTCTTCTCAGCTATGTTTAAAGCAGCCATTATCTTGACACGAGAGACAATGGCGGAGTGTAGATATTTGATAGTTGGCGGAATACTGGCATTAAAGAGAACGCCGTCGACTCTATATCTTATGCGCAGCTCCCCTTCAAATGGTTCGATATGAATATCTGTCGCGCGCTCACCAACCGCCTGCTGCATAACTTGATTAACAAACTTTATTATAGATGCGTCATCAGCCATATCATCAACATCGGAAGCAGCTTCTATCTGTGTGGGACCCGTAGCCCCTACATCAGCTTGACCGATTATCTTCTCAACTGTTTCAGCGCCTACACCATAATATCGTTTTATGCCTTCTAAGATATCTCGCTCACCAGCCAGAATAGGTTCTATTTCATAACCTAAGACCAGCTTTATATCATCAAGGATGCCGATATCCAGGGGGTTGGTTACAGCGATCTTCAATACATCATTTAGAAAATCTATTGGGATAATCTTATAATATGTGGCGAATTTTGCGGGAACCTTCTCGATTACCTTAGGGTCTATTTCTCTATCTTTTACACTCACATAATCAAAACCAAGTTTTAATGAGAGGGCCTCAAGAACATGCTCTTCTTTTGCGAATCCAAGTCTTATAAGAGCTGCTCCGAAAAGCTCCTTTGTCTTGGCTTGCTCTTTTAAAGCTATCTCAAGCTGACTGGCAGTAATGATATTCTGCTCAATCAACATCTCGCCTAAGCGCTGATCAGCCTGACTCATCTGGCATATTCCTTTATATTTAAACTTATATTAAATATAGCATAAAGTAAAAGTATTTGCAACCAGTATTGGAGAAAGATTAAAAATTGGGGAATTAGGGATCCTTCGTCGCTTTCCGCCTTCAGCTAGACCTCACTACTTAAGGCGGCGGACGCTCCTCAGGATTAGGGGTCAATGCAGCAAAAAACTCCCCGACCCCTAACTTAAACTAACGATACTATCCTTGGAAATGGAGCAGTCTGATAAGAAATTATTCATAAGATTATCATCAGCATCAAAGAATACCTTAATATACGTATCTGTGTATCCAGTAAGAAGGCCGTTCCTCTTGTCCCTAGAAGATTCAATCAAGACTCTGTGCCTTGAAGATGAAGATCCCATTAGAAACTCTTTAGCAAATTTATCAGCAAGCTCTCTTATCTGTATAGATCGCAAACTTTTTGTTTGCCTAGGTATACTATCTTTCATATCAAAGGCCTTAGTGCCTTTTCGTGGGCTGTAGGTAAATATATGCGTTCTTGATGGTTTTAATCGCTTAAATGTATCCAGGGTATTATTAAAGTTCTCATCTGACTCATCAGGAAAACCGACGATTACATCAGTGGTTATAGCAATGTCAGGGATCTTCATGCGTATCTCATTAACTCTCTTAATAAAATCTCCGGCTTTGTATCTTCTATTCATCTTGCTTAATATGTGGTCATCGCCACTTTGAAGCGGTATGTGAAGATGATTACAGAGCTTATTTAACAAGGAGATCTCATCTATTAACCCATCCGTGATATCCTCAAACTCAATAGAGCTTAACCTTATTCTAAAATCACCATCTATATTACATATCTCACGCACTAAAGAAGCTAAATTAATATCATCGCCTGAATCTTTGCCAAAATTACCAAGACATATTCCTGTAAGCACGAGTTCTTTATAGCCATTATCAATAAGGCGCTTGGCTTCCTCTACTATCTCCTGAAAATCTCTGCTTCTTGATCTGCCTCTTACAAAAGGGACCTTACAATAGGAGCAGAAATTATCGCACCCATCCTGAATTTTTATGAAAGCCTTGGTGTGACCTTTAAAATGGCTTATGGCATATGGCATATGGCATATGGCATCGCGAGTGCCATCTCCTCTAACAATATTTATAATGTTCTGCTTTTGTGAGTTCGAGAGGATTTCGATTCGATCGTCTATAGCCCTTAAGATATCTGCGTCTTTTTCAGTGTAGCAGCCACAGGCAAAGACCCGAGCCTGAAGATTCTCTCTTAAAAACCTGCGTAAGGTTTCCCTGCATTCTCGATCCGCCTTGCCAGTCACAGTACAGGTATTCACAAAATAGAGATCTGCTTTTTGACCATCGGTAACTTCTTCATAACCAGAAGCTAAGAGAGACTCACGCATAGCCTGAGTCTCATACTGATTGACCTTACATCCAAATGTAGATATTTTAAAATAGCTCATATTATAGTTGCGACAGAAGTTTAGGGAATTAAATAATATTGTTTTTTACGCGAAGGTAATATTGCGGTATAACTACTATGAATCTTGTAAATAACCCTAAGCGAGCGCTAATTGGGCAATGGTTTCGCTGATAAGTTCATCCATTAGCTCTTTTACAGAGACTATACTCTTCACCCTTGCGACATTGCTTCCAGCAAAGACAACCGCGTTGTCCAGGTTACCACTCACAGCATTGCATAACGCGTCAGCTATGCAATATGATACTTCTTTGGGATTACATGTCTTAAGGCACTGGAATGCGCATCTGATCTCTGTCTTTACACCCTGCATTACCTTATCTATAAATGAGGTTCTAACGGCTCTTCCAGGCATTCCAACAGGGCTATCTATTATAACAATATCTTTATCTTCGGCCGCGATATATAGATCCTTAAACTCCTTTGCGACAGAACACTCATGAGTAGCTACAAATCGTGTTGCCATCTGCACACCGCGAACTCCCATTTTCAAAAATTTAGCAATATCCTTTCCATCAAAGATACCTCCAGCCGCTACAACAGGTATATCTGCCCCGTAATCTTTTTTACAATTCTCCGCAACCTCAAGAACCTCCTTAACCTGACATTCAAGCATCCCAGGCTTAGGTGGCTTTAGATCCTCACTTTTAAACGCCAAATGGCCACCTGCCAACGGGCCTTCCACGACAAAAGCATCTGGTAGACGATTATAACGCCTCTTCCAAGTCTTAACTATGATCTCGGCAGCTCTTGCTGAAGATGCGATAGGTATTAATTTTATTGAGCTTCCTTCGACCATACCGGGAAGGCTTAAAGGCAAACCCGCTCCTGATATAATAAAATCAGCTTTCTCTCTGGCTGCGGCTTTTACAAGACCCTCAAAGTTGGTTAAAGCAACCATAATATTCACACCAACAACACCATCTGTTAAGCGCTTGGCTTCGCGGATCTCATTTTCAAAACACTCTATGGAGGTTCTAATATAGTCTTGCTCGTGATCAGCTTGGCCATAACCAAGGCCAACACTGGCAATGGTACCAGCTCCACCGCAATTTGCTACAGCGCTGGCTAAGGAAGCTGTGGAGACCTTTACCCCCATGCCTCCTAGAATAATAGGTATATCAACCTTTAAATCTCCGATCATAAGTGGTTCTAATCTATTAATCATAACACCTTTCTATAAACATCTATGCTTGACTTACCCTTTAATGGATCTTCTTCATTATTCTCATTCCTTCAAGGCCCTAACTATATATTCAAGCAGTAAGGCAAAGAAGAAACCTGCGCTCACACGGTAGCGCAATTATGCTTAAATGGACTATTTATCTATTATATATTATAAGTATTTTTCTATAAAATACAAGAAAAAAATGAATGAGCGCGAAGCAAGACATAAGTCATAAGTGCGAATTCAAATAAAACCGGACCTGGCCCGGATTAAAAAAAAGGAGATAGCTTAGCATTATCTGGTTTCTGGCAACTGGTTACTGGTTACTTGCATTATCCATTTAATAAAACCGGACCTGGCCCTATTTAATTAAACGAGGGAAATACAAGCAAGGGATCCCCATTTAACATAAGTCGTGGTCACCCCCCGGGCATGCCCGGGGCACCTCACAGGTCAAATTTCATTTGAC
>JBHPDT010000026.1:0-22459 GCA_042577545.1 Candidatus Omnitrophota bacterium
AAGTAAAAACTTTAGAGTCTACTGTCAAAGGACACACTTTAGTATACATCATGGAGTCAATTCGCCGATGATTTTTCTATTGCATAATGGTGACAAATATTGTAAGATATAATACTTCATATAATAAGCTAACACTAAAAAGAAGGGTGTAATTATGTCAAGTAATAACAAAAAATTGAATCAATGGGTAAAGGAATGCGCTAAACTATGTAAACCTGACAGAATAGTCTGGATAGATGGTTCACAAGCGCAGAGAAAGAAGCTTGAGAATGAATCCTGTAAGATCGGGGAGATAATCCGACTTAATAAGAAGAAGCTTCCAGGTTGTTTTTTGCATCGCACAGCTTTAAATGATGTTGCGCGCACAGAAGGACTTACCTTTATATGTACGCCTACCAAGAAGCAAGCTGGCCCTACCAATAATTGGATGGCGCCTAAGCAAGCTTATAAGAAGGCATCTGAAATATTTGACGGCTCTATGAAGGGTCGAACAATGTATGTAATACCGTTCTCTATGGGGCCTGTTGGATCACCCTTTAGTAAGATAGGTGTTGAGTTGACAGATAGCATATATGTTGTCTTGAATATGCATATTATGACAAGGGTTGGTAATAAGGTCCTTAAGGTTTTAGGTAAGGATGGGGAATTTACCAAGTGTCTGCATAGTAAGGCAGACCTTGATATAAAGAGACGTTTAATTATGCATTTTCCAGCTGATAATACTATCTGGAGCGTTGGTTCAGGTTATGGCGGCAATGTGCTCTTAGGTAAGAAGTGTCTTGCTCTGCGTATTGCCAGCTATCAGGCGCAGAAAGAGGGCTGGATGGCAGAGCATATGCTTATCATGGGCATAGAGCATCCCAATGGGTATATTGACTATCTTGCTGCAGCATTTCCATCAGCATGCGGTAAGACAAATCTGGCAATGCTGATTCCGCCAAAAGGACTTATAAAAAAAGGCTATAAGATATGGACAGTTGGTGATGATATAGCCTGGATGAGAGTAGATTCTGACGGCAGGTTATGGGCTATAAATCCTGAATATGGTTTCTTTGGAGTAGCCCCTGGCACAAATTCAAAATCCAATCCAAGCGCCATGGTATCTGTTACTAAGAACACCATATTTACCAATGTGTTATTAAGGCCCGATAAGACCGTATGGTGGGAAGAGAGCGATGACGCGCCGCCATCAAATGGCATAGATTGGCAGGGAAATCTTTGGAGGCCTAATACATCTGATAAAGAAGGTAAACCCCTTAAGGGCGCGCATCCGAATTCTAGGTTTACCGCTCCGATTACACAGTGTCCATCCATATCGCACAGACTAGAGCATCATCATGGCGTGCCGATAGCAGCTATCATATTTGGAGGGAGAAGAGCGCATGTCGCGCCGCTAGTATACCAATCATTTAACTGGCAGCATGGCGTCTATGTTGGCGCTACGATGGCATCAGAGAGGACCGCTGCTCAGTTTGGTAAACAAGGTGAAGTTAGGCGTGATCCCATGGCTATGCTTCCATTCTGTGGTTATGATATGGCGAAGTATTTTAAGCATTGGCTGTCTATGGGAAAGAAGATGAAGAATCCCCCAAAGATATTTCATGTTAACTGGTTTAGGCAGGATAAAAATGGGAAATTCCTATGGCCCGGATATGGTGAGAACTTAAGAATATTAGAGTGGATATTGCAAAGGTGTAATGATAGTGTTGACGCTAAGAAGATACCGATAGGTTATGTCCCTAAGCCTGAAGATATAGATATGAAGGGGTTGTCCTTTAAGAATGGTAAGATGGATCAGCTCTTCTCGATAAATAAACGTGAATGGAAGCAGGAGATCGAAGGTCAGAAAGAATTTTTGGCGAAGTTTAAGAGTGATCTTCCGCAGGAGATAAAGAAAGAATATAGTAATACGAAAAAGAGATTTGGATTCTAAAATGACGGTACTAGAAGTAAGAAAATACCCAGATCCTATATTGCGCGCGCGTTGTAAAGAGGTCGAAGTAATAGATGGCGAGATAAGAAGGTTATTCGATGATATGGTGATGACCATGCATGCTGTAAAAGGTATCGGCATCGCCGCAAATCAGGTTGGGATAGATCTTCGTCTAATCGTTGTCGATGTCGGCGATGGTATTATAAAGTTAGCAAATCCAGAGATAGTCTCCAAAGAAGGCAGTTCCGTGCTTGAGGAAGGGTGTCTTTCAGTTCCAAATTTAAATGTAAAAGTAAAGAGATGCTCAAAACTTGATGTAAAGGGGCTTAATATCGATGGAAAGCTCGAGGTAATAAGCGCCAAGGGCCTACTCGCTCACGCTTTTCAGCAGGAGATAGATCATATTAACGGAAAGCTTATTATAGATTATCTACCGTTTTATAAGAAGATACTATTTAAAAGACGGTTTGCCGCTAGATAAGGTAAATATTAATATATAAATTTATTCACAATTGTAGGTCCCACTTAAGTGTGACCTACAATATTTTTAAGGCTTAACGGGTTTTAACCCATTAAGCCTTCTTTTTTGTGGAACTTATCCCGCTAATATGGTATAGTGAATTACTAAAATGGATGGGTATTTTCTATGAGTAAATGTCAAAACTGCGCTGTAAAATATTCCGCAATGTGGAATCTCTGCGCTTTATGTAGAGGCCCTCTTACAAAAGACAATCCAATAGCAAAGATCTTATCAAAAACCAAAAATGACGATCTTTTATTATCTGTTATTGAGTCCACTCTTGATCAGGCCAATGCCATAATACTCTATCTAGACAAAGACCTAAAGCCGATAATGTGCAATAATGCTATAGAGGATATAACAGGTTATAGTAGAAACGAACTCTTTAAGGCCGATTGGCTTAGCATCTTATGTAATGATAATGCGTCGAGGGTAGATATATTTAAAGCGGCCCTTAATAGTTGTTTAAGCAGTATAAAATCTCGTACATATGAAGGGTCTATCTCAAAAAAAGATGGAGGAGAATCTGTACTCTTCTGGAGGAACGCGGCAGTAACTGATTCTAGCGACAATATTATAGGTATTATATGTACTGCTCAAGATATAACAGAACGTAAGATCACTGAAGAAGATGTAGCGATTCAGGCAGAGAGGCTAAGAGATATATTTGCAAGCATCAAAGATTATGGTTTTATTGCCACTAATCTGGATGATAAGATTACTTATTATGGCGCTGGAGCAACTGAGCTATTTGGATGGGGCGAGGATGTTACTTTTAAGGATATATCTATTATCTTTAAGGACTCAGATAAGGATATAAAGGGAAGGATCATAGCCTCTATTGAGAAATCTGGACGGTTTGAAGAGGAGGTTCAGCTTTCCTGCAATAAGGAGACGGGGGTATTTGAGGCCATGCTTTCAGTGCGCGCGCTTCTCAGCAGAAATTACAAGCGCTCCGGATATGTCTTTATAATAAGGGATATTGCTGAGAGAAAGAAGCTGGAGATGCGCATGATCGAGAATGAGAAGCTTGCTGCCATAGGACAGCTTGCCGCAGGCGTTGCTCATGAGATCAATAATCCACTTCTTGTTATATTGGGAAGGCTGGAGATACTTGCGATGGATGGGGAAAAGTTTTCCCAACCGGTTACTAACACATTGGATATTATAAAGGCGCAAGCTGAGCGCATGAGAATAATAGTCGATAGACTGCTTTCATACGCGCGCAGAAAAAGCCCTCATATGGATTTGGTCAATGTGAATGATGTGTTAAAGACGATATATCCGCTTGTTATATATTATCCAGAATTTAAAAAGATATCATGGAATGAAGAGCTAGAAGGTAATCTTCCTAATATAAGGGGAGATTTTAATCAATTGCAGGAGTTATTCTTAAACTTAGGTTTAAATGCCTGTCAGGCTATGCCTGAGGGCGGAGCTGTTGTTGTAAGAACAAAACTTGTTGATGAAGGGTTTATTGAGGTCTTCATTGATGACACGGGAGTTGGCATAGGGGATGAGAATATTCAAAAATTATTCGCGCCTTTTTTTACTACAAAGGATAGCGGCACTGGCCTAGGGCTATCTATATGTCAAAATATAACAGAATCACATGGTGGTATAATAGAGGTTGATAGTACTCTTAATAAGGGGACCTCTTTTAAAATTAGATTTCCGGTGGCAAAAGATAAGGAGTAGATAAAATGGTTGAGAAATTGAAGATTCTTGTTGTGGATGATGAGCCGGATGCATCAGATCTGTTTAAGGATCTCTTTACCAAAAAGGATTATGATGTAGAATGCGCATCAAGCGGTCCTGAGGCAATGGAGATTGTTGATAAGATTAAGATCGATGTAGTGCTTCTTGATATAAGGATGCCGGTCATGGATGGTATAGAAGCCTTGGCAAAGCTGAAGCAGATGAAGCCCAATCTCCCTGTTGTGATGCTAACAGCATATGGTTATGATGATAATCTTATCAGTCGCGCGCTTGAATTAGGGGCAACCGGTTATATTAGTAAGAACCTTCCGTTGACACAGATTGTTCATACATTTGAGACCCTTCTAGCTGCAGTTAAGAGAAGAAAGGAAGGATCTTCTGAATAATCGATCTATAATACTCATAGATAATGGTTGACTAAGGTCTATTTTTTTGATATATTAATAAAAGTTTTATAAAACATCGTCTAATGAACATGGGGTATGTTATGCAAAAAAATTTCTTCTTTACTAAGATCCTAGTCTTATATATATATTCTGCATTACCAGCTTAAATATAACCTCTTTCAATATTCATGACACATCATGGTCTTCTAGCTTACGACCGATGTCAGGCGCAAAAACAGATAAGCCACCGCAGATAGAGCCCAGCGCTTCTGATGACGGATTTACTATACCTTATAGAAAGTGCACTATGCTTAGTGATAAGGAGAGTAAAATTACCTTAAATACACCGTATCCGCGCAACAGAAGAGTTATGGTTATAGAGGTCCGCCCAAATGAGGCTAAGCTTTATGCCGGGCTTTTAGTAAAAGAGCTTGAGCAGAGGAATAACTCTGTCGAATATATTCAGTGTGAGAATATTAGTGGTATACCAGATCTGATCGCAAGTTTAAAAGCAAGTGATCCTGACCTGATACTTTTGCCCCATGAAGATGATGCGAGCGTTATATCATCAGCTGTAAGAGGTGCGGTATCGGCGACTTTAAAGCCGCTTGATAAAGATGATTCCAAATTGATAGTTGGATATGATACCCCGATGCGTATATTAAATTACAATCTTTTTTGCCCCTTAACTGAAGAGCAGTGGCAGGTTGTAAAAAAAGGCATGGCTGTGCATAAGTCACAGATGAGCAGGGTAGCCTATGATGACGCTGCTGATGCTCAAGCCAGGGCCAATGCTATTTTAGTAAGGGAGCTTATTGAGCCAGGGTTGCCTGAAGAATTTAAATATGTGATGACGTATAAATTGAAGAAGATAGATAGAGGCGAGTTCACTGATGTGGGAAGTGGTCGTTATATATATTATCCGCAAGACATTGATAAATTAAAATCCTTCTGGCCAAAGAATGCCGTAGTTGACGCTAGCGCACCGCATCCTGATGATACAGAGATAGCTTTAGGGCCCATGTTTGCTGTTTCTGCTGATCCGAATTTGGGAAATAACATATGCAGCCATGTCTCTTTTGTGGGATGGAGAGCGGCTATGCCTGGTCTTGATTGGCACAAACCCGAAGATATTCCTAAGATTATAGATATCAGAGTAGGTGAAACTGATGCTGGAGCAGCGGCATTAAATATAATATCAAAGTTTATAAATCATTCTGAGCCTGAAGAAGGTATAGGCCTGCCGTCTTATGGCTATAGGACGGATGATGATATGCTGGAAGAAAAAAAGGCTGAATTAGGACAAGAAGAGCAGGATATTGTTACAGAACTTTTTGAGAGAAGACACAAACTATCTCAGGAACCTGGTAAAGGTGGTCACGTTTTGAATATACCAGAAGAATCAGACATACATCCGGACCATGTTAGAAGTAGAGAATTGTGGCTGAACGCAGCTTTTGAAATTACAAAGAGAGAAGGTTCCTCGGCATTTGCTATAGAATATGTTTCTCCATGGGCAGGTGATTTCCCATTTTATGTTTATAGTGATCAGTTGGATGATATGAGTGCTATTGGTCAATATGAGCAGACTATTGGAACCTTGAGTTTTGAAGCAAACGCTATTCCCGGAGGAGAGCTTATCCTTGATGGAGGATTTGCTGGAGCACCCCCGCCACTTCCTAGATATGCTCAACGATTTAGTATAGAAAAATTAAGTGATATGAGCCTACCTGTTGCAGCTCCTAATGAGGCAAGTAGTGCGTTATCTGAAGCTGTCGCAGAAGCTAGCGAACCTTTAGCACCCCCAACCACAGGAATCACACTAGCCATCTCCCATTCCGCGTAGTAAGTTATGAGTTTGGAGTTCTGAGTTATGAGCCCCGAGTCCGAAGAATATCTAGCCATTGTAAGCACTCCACCCATACAATAACAAAATAATATGACCCTAAATACTACCACAGACGCTTTGAAAGTCGTGCTCACACTGTCCCGGGTTTGAGCTTCACAGTGTACCCTATATAAAACAATGCACAGTTATTAACAAAAGTAGCGCACCCTTAAGGGTGCGCTACGAATGTGGATAACTCGCTTTAACTCCTTTTAGGCCCATTCGACGCGGCCAGCTTTGCTGGCCTTGCTCAGGGCAAAATTTTACAAAGTAAAATTTTGGTGCCGAGGGTGGGAGTTGAACCCACAAGCCCGCAAAGGCATACGGCCCTGAACCGTACGTGTTTGCCAATTTCACCACCTCGGCATTTAATTATACAAATATTTTTTAACTTGATCTCTTTTACGTTTTAAACATGGAACATCTTTGTTGTAGTATAATTTATTTAGAAGCAAAATAGATTCCTTTTTTGCATAAACTAGTTGCCAAATTCTTGTACCTGATCTCAATTTGCCATTTAGAGCATAGAGAGACGAGATACTTTCGTGTATCCAATTCAAATGTTTTAAGCTTGCTGAGTTAAATATGGTATATAATCGCTCTGAATTTTTATATACTTTATCTTGGTAAGCACGCACTGAACCATCTCCATCAATGTGGCCACGCAAAAAATCAGACATATATTTTTTTGGTATACGCAGTGATTCTAGTGTTTTGCTCTTTTTTGTGGATAAGCCTATACTAATAAGCCAGTTGTAGAACTTAATGTTTCCAAACTGGATTCTTGGGCACTTTATTTTACGATATCCGCACTGTTTATACCCGATCTTATTATTCAATGACATGCATTGTTTAAATGTGTTTATTAGTTCGATATCTTTGGATGTAAAGTCTATATGCCTACCATCAGAAGAAAGATTGCCATCTGTAGTTATGAGACCAACTATATATGCTATATCATTTGACCACATTTGTTAGTAAGTATACTAAAAAAGGGTCCCTGCTGTCAATCCCTTAAAAATCTTGCCTTAAATAATACTTTATGCTATACTAAAAGACCCTCAAGTAGAGATTCTAAGGAGTAAGTGCCATAAATATCGCGAAAAACAAGAAGGCTTTCTTTGATTATCACCTTTTTGACAGGTTTGAGGCTGGAATTGAGCTAAAAGGTGCCGAAGTAAAGTCTATTAGGCAGGGTAAGGTAAACCTAAAAGATGGGTTTGCGCGCATAGAGAATAATGAGATCTTTCTCTGCAATGTACATATAAATCCATATAAGCAGAGCGGACCATTTGCTCCAGAATCAAAACGGACAAGAAAACTGCTTTTGCACAAGCATGAGATCGCGAAATTAACATCTGCTGCTACGCAAAAAGGGCAGACGATAGTACCAACAAGCCTTTATTTTAAGAACGGAAGAGTAAAGGTTGAGATAGCAATTGCAAAAGGAAAGAAGTTCTTTGACAAGAGAGAGAAGTTACGCAGTCAAACAGTAGATCGTGAGACAAAGCGTTCCCTTGATTCACGTAAAAAGTAGTTTCGTATTGCACATTGCATATGTTTTTCTATATGCTATTTGCTATATGCCATATGCTAATATGGGGGCGACATGGTTTCGACTTAGCGTATGATGGCAAAAAGGAGCATGCCGAGGTTGGTCAGCTGGCCTCGTAAAAAGCCGACCAAAATATAATTGCGAATACACTTCGCTCAAAAGTAACAGAGGTAATTCCTGTGAATGCAGGATTTGCATCTGTACTTCCGCTAGCCGCTTAACTGTCGGCTACCGTCAGCCAGTCCTGCCTGTAGGGTTGGGCCTGACGTCATTAACAGGATAGTCTTATGTAGTTAGCTTTTGCAGCATAAGGCGAAATTCTAAAAAGCCGCGTTCTTAAATATCCTTCCTGCTGGAGCTTTAAGGACTAAGATCAAATAACAGGATAAGCATGTAGCTGCCTCTTGCTGCTTACTTAAGGACGAGGGTTCGATTCCCTCCGCCTCCACCATGTACCATTCGATAAAACCTTCGGTTTTTTCTCAGGTACATGGCACAGCCTGAACCTGAAGATGAAGTGCCGAATGGTTTAGGGCGCTAGCTTGGGTGCATGACACAACCATAGTATTACCAACTCTCTCTTGAGCACATTTTTTTACGAGCCCCTCATCTTTTGAGGGGCTTAATTGTTTTATATGGGTTTTAAAGGTGGCTGAGAAAAGAATGAGAAAAAGGTTGACTTTTTCCCGCCTGTATTGTATTATTGCTATTGAGAATCAATTGCAATAAGGAGCATAGAGATGGAAGAACCAAAATCTATATTTAAGGAATTTTGTAAAAAGAACAATATGCGCTATACGCCTGAGAGAGGCATAATAATAGATGAGATATATAAGGAGGACACCCACTTTGATATTGATGAATTGTTCCTGCGTATCCGCAATAGTTATCCGAATATAAGATTGGCTAAAGGCTCTATATATCGTACGCTTCCGCATCTTAAGAATGCGGGGCTGATAAGAGAGTCGCTGAATGAGAATGGGCACTCTTGTTATGAGCATACTCTTGGTCATACGCATCATGATCATATGAAATGCATTGGGTGTGGTAAGATATTTGATTTTTATGAGAAGGAGATAGATCAGCTTCAAAATACTATTTGTAAGAAGCGTGGATTTAAGATGGTCTGGCATACGCATGTAATTGGCGGCTACTGCAAAAAATGTCAGAAGAATAATCGGATAAATCAGAGGTAGTAGATAAGGAAGATGGCAGTATGAGCAGGAAAAGAATGACCACAAAGGAAGAGCCATTGACTAAGAAGAAGGTGTTTCTTGTCGGAAGTCCTAATGTAGGTAAGAGCGCTATATTTAATGCTCTAACTGGAAGCTATGTTACAGTAAGTAACTATCCAGGGACTACTGTTGATATAGCATATGGCAAGATGAGAATAGGAAGACATCATAAGATAGATCTCGTTGATACGCCTGGCATGTATTCTTTAAGGCCAATTACAGCAGAAGAAGAGGTAGGGCGTAAACTAATTTTTAAAGAGAATCCAGATTGCATATTGCATATAGTTGATGCTAAAAATCTGGAGAGGATGCTCCCTCTTACGTTTCAGCTTATTGAGACAGGTCTTCCCATAATTCTTGTCTTAAATCTTTATGATGAGCTGCGCGCACGCGGAATGCAGCTTGACATAGCGCATCTTGAACATGATATCGGGATTCCCGTTGTCGAGACTGTAGCTACAAGAGGTATCGGTATTGATAACTTAAGTTCAAGGATAGTTGAGGTAATAGAAGACCGATATCGCTTCAGCCCAATGAAGGTAGAATACAGCGAAGAGATAAAGGAGAAGATTCAATCTATAGCAAAGCATCTTAAGAATGATTACGCTATTTCAAAAGAGACGATCGCAAGTCTTATTATTCAGAATGATAAGACAATTATTGATATGGTTAAGGCTGAAGGCAGCCTGAAAAAGATCGAAACATTGTGTTCTAATCTTGATTTTAACCATATGGCGGACCTCATATCACAACAGAGGCGTGAGGCATCTCAGTCCATAATGGCAGAGAGGTCTGCGGGAGATGATAATAGGACAAGAGGCGGCTGGAAGGATAAGTTGAGCGCGCTTATGGTCCATCATATATGGGGCGTACCCATATTAGGATTGGTTCTCTGGTTTGGACTTTATAAATTCGTTGGTGAATTTGGCGCAGGAACTTTAGTGGATTTTATAGAGACAAATATCTTCGAAGCCATCATAAATCCCAAGGTCGACTTAATATTCCATAAGATATTTGGTGAGAATCTATTTTTTGGTCTATTCGCTGGAGAGTATGGTATTTTTACGCTTGGGATAAGGTATGCTATTGCGATTATCTTTCCCATTGTAGCGACATTCTTTATAGCGTTTTCTATTATAGAAGATACCGGGTACTTGCCCCGACTTGCTATGTTATTAGATAGGGCATTTAAAAAAATAGGCTTAAGCGGACGGGCTGTTATACCATTAACACTTGGGTTTGGATGCGATACTATGGCTACGATCGTAACAAGGACACTTGAGAGTACCAGAGAGCGCGTTATAGCGACTTTTCTTTTGTCATTAGCTATACCATGTTCAGCGCAGCTTGGAGTGCTATTAGGTTTAATGGCTGGTAATCCAAAGATGTTATTTATCTGGGCATTGACCGTATCGGGTGTTTTCATGCTTGCCGGATTTTTGTGTAAGCATCTTATTAAAGGCGAGGACTCAGGGTTTTTTATGGAATTACCACCACTTAGACTCCCAAGTTTTATGAATGTGTTTACAAAGACCTACACACGTATGATATGGTATTTTAAAGAGGTTATTCCGATATTTATAGTAGCAAGTATAGTGATATGGCTTGGAAAACTTACAGGAATATTCGATTTTTTGGTTAATGTTATAAGCTACCCCGTTCAATGGGCTGGCATGCCTAAGGCCGCTAGCCCCGCATTCTTATACGGTTTTTTTAGGCGGGATTTTGGTGTAGCAGGATTATTCGATCTTGCAAAACAGGGCGTTCTTAGCGGCAATGGACTGCTCATTGCAGCTGTTGTGCTTACCTTATTTGTCCCGTGTGTCGCGCAATTTGCTGTGACATGGAAAGAGAGAGGTAAGGCCATGGCTATAGGCATGGCGGTTTTTATATTTCCGTTTGCATTTTGTGTAGGGTTTCTATTAAATGTTTTATTAAATGCGCTTGGGGTCTCTTTATGAGATGTGCCTTATGTTCACATGAATTTAATGAAGATAGTGCTAAAAGATCATGTTCTGCATGTTTTAAGATCGGAAAGTGTGAAATGATAAAGTGCCCGAAGTGTGGATATGAGATACCGCCTGAACCAGAATGGATCAAGAAAGTAAAGAGATTATTTCACAGGGGGAGGAGAGATGGAGATCTCTGATAGAGCGCAGGAGATTTTAGAGAAGTATTGGCTTGAGAATAAAGAGAAGAAGAAGGACTGGAAGATGGAGGTAGTGAGCGATGACCCTATAGCCTTGGAGTTAGAGAAAGGTGATTTTGCCAGGAGAGAGACCAACCATATAAGCCTTACTAAGAAAGGATGGGATGAAGCGCGCAGTTGTGTTAGAAGGCATAGGCTCGCCGAATCGCTTCTTTCCGATGTGCTTTACATAAGGAAGAATAGGATACGTGATCTCGGGTGTAAATTTGAACATCTATTACAAAAAAATGTAGAAGAGAATATATGCACATTGCTTGGTCACCCAAAAACATGCCCTCATGGTAAGCCTATACCTGAAGGTGGATGTTGCCACGATCTTAAGCGCAGCCCAAAGAAGTTAGTCTTTCCGCTTTCTGAGTGTGAGGCAAAAGATAAGGTTAGAATTGCCTATATAAAGACTCATAGTGAAGCGGTAATGAACAAGCTCACTTCTATGGGTATAATTCCAGGCTTAACTATAAGGCTATTAAGCAGGAGGCCCACATTTTTATTTCAGATGGGAGAGAGCCAATTTGCAATAGATAAGATTCTGGCTTCAAAGATTCAGGTTAGGCCTATAAGGTAAGCTTATATTATATCTATCTTTATAAGGATTTAGAAATATATATAGAGTTCAGCTGTTATAACCCCTTTCTAATTTTGTATCCTACCTAATGCAATTAGCAATTTGATTGCTTTTTAGTTTAGTTTCTGGTATAAATAGTAATATTCTTATACTAGAATCTAATATTATGACTAAATATACTAAAATACTAATACCATATTTATTGATATTTCTCTGCGCAGGAGGATGCGTTACAACACCTAAACTAGAGACTACATCATTTATTGGACCTACATATAGTATTGGAAGGCTCCAATATGTTCCGTTAAGTTCTGTTATAGATACTTATGGTTTAAGCAAAGAATGGGATTCTGTGTCAAAGAAGGTTACGCTTTCAAGAGCGGATAAGAAGGTTGTGATTTGTGTTGGGAGTGATATAGCCCTCGTCAATGGAACGTTAAGAGAGCTCAGTGGCAGGGTCACAATGCATCGGGGTGTGATAGTATTGCCCAGGGATTTTTCTGCAAGAACTCTTAACAGGGTTTTTGTAAAAAACCAGAGAATTGTTGAAACCCCGCAAAAAAGAGTAGTAATACCGACCTGTGTTTATAGCATAAAGAATATTGTGGTAGATCCTGGCCATGGCGGAAAAGACCCAGGGGCTATGGGTTATTATGGGCTAAGAGAGAAAGATATTACTCTTGATATAGCCAAAAGACTTAAGCGCCATTTAGAGGCGTATGATATAGATATAACTCTTACCAGAGATAGCGATAGGTTTATATCTTTATGGAAGAGAGCGGATATAGCTAATAAGAAGAGAGCTGATTTCTTTATAAGTATACATGCGAATGCCTCTCGTTCAAGAAAGGCTAGGGGCTTTGAGGTCTACTATCTCTCTGAGGCGATAGATGATAACGCTAGAGCTGTTGCAGCTGCTGAGAATGCCTCTTTAAAATATGAGGATTCATCATTCGGGAATAAGAAACCATCAACAGCCCTTGAGGCAACGCTTTGGGATATAGAGAACAGTGAAAACAGGATAGAGGCCAGAGAGTTGGGTGAGCATATAGCTGAATCTGCGCATAAGAGATTGAGAGCGAAAAATAGAGGTGTTAAGACAGCACGATTCTACGTACTTAAAGGGTCCAAGGTGCCATCAGTATTGGTAGAGACCGGGTTTGTATCTAACAAGTATGATGCCAAGAAGCTCTCAAGTCCAGAATATCGCGAATCATTGGCAAAGGCTATAGCCTTGGGTGTTATTGATTATAAAGATAAGTATGAAAAGTCAGAAGGGTTTACACGATGAGGCCCCCTACATGAAAAAACAAACCGAGGCCTCAGATGGATAAAAGACCCATAGGTATTTTTGATTCAGGAGTTGGCGGATTGACTGTGGTCAAGGAACTCGTAAAAGAGTTGCCCAATGAGGATATTATATATTTCGGTGACACAGCGCGAGTACCATATGGCACGAAGTCACAAAAGACTATTAAGAGGTTTTCTGTTGAGAACGCCATATTTCTTCTGGGAAAGAATGTAAAATTGATAATAGTAGCGTGTAATTCATCATCAGCCGCGGCACTGGGTACGCTTAATAGAAATTTTAAGGTACCAATAATAGGTGTTATTGAGCCAGGCGTGAAAGACGCAATTTTAGCTAGTAAGAACAAAAAAATCGGTATAATAGGAACATCTTCAACCATAAGAAGCGATGCTTATAATAAATTTATAAGAGCAAGCGAGTCTTCCGCTAGAGTCTTCTCTACTAGTTGTCCGCTCTTTGTGCCGCTGGTTGAAGAGGGTTGGTTAAGTGGAAAGATAACACTTGATGTGATTAAGCATTATCTATTGCCTCTTAAGCGTAAAGGTATAGATACGCTTGTCTTGGGTTGCACGCACTATCCTCTGCTTGAAAGCAGAATAAGAAAGGTCATGGGCCCGGATGTGAAGTTAGTTAATTCCGCGCTCTCTACAGCAAGGGCTACAAATAAGTTAGTACGTAAACTTAGTATTAAGGCAGATAATAGTTCTAAGGGTAAGCTAAGATTTTTTGTAAGTGATGAACCCCAGATGTTCGAAATAATAGGTAGTAAGTTTTTAGGCAGAAGACTTACTTCAGTCAAGAAGGTGGAATATGGGTTATAATGTAAGAGTAGAATCATATTTTAGTGCGGCACACAACTTGAGAGGATATCAAGGAAAATGCGAAAATGTCCATGGTCATAACTGGAAAGTAGAGGTTAAGATATCATCTGATATTCTTGATAAGACAGGCATGGTTATAGATTTTACAGATGTTAAGGCTATGCTGGCTAAGATAACATCAAAGCTCGACCATAAGCAGCTCAACAAGCTCTCATATTTTAAGAAGAAGAATCCGACCTCAGAGAATATCGCTGAATTCATATATGGAGAGTTTAAAAAGAATCTAAAGCAGAAAAGGCATAAGCTTGAGTCTGTTAGCGTGTGGGAGACTCCGACGTCTTGCGCTACATTTTATTTATAGTGTACTACGTTATTGGGGATATATGAACCCCGTTAGATAATTATGCGATGCAAATATATTGCTTAAAAGCGTATAACTTATGAATAAATTGGTAGATAGAAAAAATCGGAATATATCTAACGGGGCAAAAGCAGTTGTTCTTCTTTCGGGTGGCATAGATTCAGCCACAACATTGTATTATGCTAAGTCAAAGGGCTTTAAGGCCTATTGCCTAAGTTTTGATTATGGCCAAAGGCATAAGAAAGAGCTATTGCTAGCCCGGCGGTTGGCATCTAAGAGCGAGTCTTCCTGGAAACTCTTAAATATTAAACTTCCCTGGAAGGGGAGCGCTCTCCTAGATAAGAGAGCAAAACTTCCAAAGGCAAAGCTGCATAGAAGAGATATACCTGCTACATATGTTCCCGCAAGGAATATAATATTTTTAAGTTTTGCAGCTTCCTATGCTGAGACATTAGGGGCTGATAGAATATTTATTGGAGCGAATCAGATAGATTATAGCGGTTATCCTGACTGCAGAGATAATTTTTTACAGGCATTCAATCATGCGCTTGATAAGGGAACCAAGAGGGGCGCTGAGGGTAAAAGAATAAAGATAGAGGCGCCTCTAATTCGCAAGAACAAGAGAGATATCATAAGAAGCGCAATAAAGTTAGGGGTTCCGCTCAAATATACATGGTCTTGCTATAAGGGTGAAGAGAGACCTTGTTTAAGATGTGACTCTTGCGTTATTAGGGCAAATGGATTTAAAGATGCGGGCATAGATGACCCGCTATTAAAATAAAGGATAATTATGGCGGATAACCAGAGATCGCAGATAGTTGAGATATTCTCATCTGTTCAGGGAGAGGGCTTGCGTATAGGCCAGCGGCAGATATTTGTAAGATTTCACGGATGTAACCTGGAATGTGGGTTCTGTGATGTTGATAAGAGTAAGGAGCCGATCGAATTTTCAGCCAAAGATCTGCTTGATAAGATAGATGGTTTAAATGTCAATAATATACACAGCACTGTAATGCTTACCGGTGGCGAACCTCTATTGCATAGCGGTCTGTTAAAGGAGCTGCTCCCCAAGATACAGGATAGAGGATTTAAGGTCTATCTTGAAACTAATGGCACCCTTAGCAAAGAGCTTGATTTAGTTATAGATTATATAGATATATTAGCTATAGATATAAAACTGCCCAGTGTCAGCGGGAATCAACCGTATTGGCAGGAGCATAAAGATTTTATGCAGGTAGCTTTTAAGAAAGAATTCTTCATAAAGGTCGTTGTGTCAGATAAGCTAGAGATCTCTGATTTTCAGAAAGCCATAGATATAATGAAGGAAGTAAGTTTTGATATACCATTTGTTATCCAGCCTGAAACAAAGCAAGGTTCTCTGGAATTGAATATCTCTTCTGAAAGGCTGCTAAAACTTCAGGAGCAGGCGCTAAGCTCCCTTAATGATGTCAGGATAATACCGCAATCGCATAAGATGCTCGGAGTAAAGTAAATTCAAAAATAAAAAATAAAAATTGAAAATAAAAATTAAAAAATGAAATTTAAAATGGAAAATTGTAAATGAAAAAAACAAAGAATAGCAAAACTTACCAGGGGTTGCAAGAGGATGTTCGTGCTCTTAAGACACCGAAGATAGATGTCTGGAAGAATAAGTATAGTGACAAGAACTATATTATCACGATTGAGACATCTGAATTCAGCTGCATCTGCCCTAAAACAGGATTACCGGATTTTGCTCTTATCCGTATAGAATATATACCTGATAAATTTTGCATTGAACTAAAGTCGTTCAAACTTTATCTTATATCATACCGAAACATAGGCATATTCCATGAGCATGTTACAAATAAGATATTCGATGATTTTATTAAATACTGCAGACCGCGATGGGCGAAGATCAATAGCGAATTTGGAGTACGCGGCGGAATAAAAACTACAGTAACAAGAGAGTACGGGGAAAATAGCAAATAGCAAATAGCATATGGCGTATGGCATGTAGCAAATAGTAAATGGTGTATAGTACCGAAGTAGTCTCAACCACGTTATTGCGAGGAGCGCAAAGCGCGACGAAGCAATCTCTATCTTGAGATTGCCACGTCGGCAGACATCTTACCAAGGGCCTCCTCACAATGACGATGCTGGGAGATAATAATAATATGAGAAAAATATCAGTAAAGACAATTACAGATGTAGTAGCTGAATTAGCGATTAAGGCCAATATATCTTTGCGAAAAGATGTCTTAAGGGCATTGAAGAAAGCCCTGCGTTCTGAAAAGAATTTACGGGCAAAAAAGGTGCTTCAGATACTTATTGATAACGCGACTACGGCAGAGAAGACCGGTGTCGCTATCTGTCAGGATACAGGCATGGCTGTTGTATTTTGCGATATTGGAAACGAGGTCGAGGTTGCTGGTGATATAGGTAAGGCGATAAACGAAGGCATAAAGCTTGGCTATAAAAAAGGTTTCTTAAGAAAATCAGTTGTATCGGACCCCTTGATAAGAAAAAACACCAACACAAATACTCCTTGTATAGTGCACTACAATATGTCAATGGGGAAGAAACTTAAGCTGACGGTTTTGCCAAAAGGTTTTGGCAGTGAAAACGCAAGCAGGGTTGTTATGCTTGGCCCGACTGAAGGCGAAGAGGCTATAGTAGATTTAGTGGTAAATACAGTTAAGGAGTCCGGAGCTGATGCATGCCCGCCGCTTGTTGTAGGCGTTGGAATAGGCGGTACATTAGATAAGGCAGCAGAGATTGCCAAGAAAGCTACATTAAGACCCATCGACAAATCAAATCCAAAAAAACATTTAGCTGCCCTGGAGAAAAAGATACTTCTAAAATTGAATAAGACCGGCATAGGTCCAGCGGGTCTTGGTGGTAAGACAACCTGCCTTGGAGTTAATATAGAGAGCTTTCCAACACATATAGCTGGTTTACCGGTATGCGTAAATATAAGCTGTCATGCTATGCGCAGCGCTTCAAAGACACTGGGGACTGTCCCCACAAAAAAGAACTACTCGGCATAAAAGGGGACTGTCCCCAAGGAAATGGTGTCGTGCGAAAAATTATATTACCCCTAACAAAAGAAAAAATTAAGAGTCTTAAGGCTGGCGCTGAAGTCACTCTGACAGGTAAGATCTATACTGCCCGGGATGCGGCGCATAAAAGGATATCCGATTCTTTAAAAAGTAAAAAGAGATTACCCATTGAGTTAAAGAATAATATTATCTACTATTGCGGACCTGCGCCGGCAATGCCAAAGAGTGTTATAGGCGCGTGCGGGCCAACAACCGCAAAGCGCATGGATATATTTACACCCAGCCTTCTTAAGAGAGGCCTCTCAGGCATGATTGGCAAGGGTAGGCGGTCTAAAGAAGTTATTGGCGCTATAAAAAAATATAAAGCTATATATATGGTTGCTGTTGGCGGTGCCGGAGCCTATCTTGCGACAAAGGTACGAAAAAATAGGCTGATAGTCTATAAAGATCTAGGCCCAGAAGCGATCTATGAGTTTGAGGTAGAGGATTTTCCTGTAATAGTAGCGATAGATTCTCGAGGCAGGAGTATATTTAAAGCGCAATGACGAGCGTAGACAACGGAGGAATAAATGCGAATAGATGGCAGATCAACTAGTAATATAAGAAAAGTCACAATAAAGAGAAATTATTTAAAGTATGCAGAGGGCTCATGCCTGATATCAGTTGGCAATACAAAGGTTATCTGCAGCGCCTCTGTTGAGAAAGGGGTGCCTCCTTTCTTAAGAAATTCCGGAAGAGGGTGGGTTACCGCTGAATATGCTATGCTTCCCAGATCATGTAGCAAGAGATCACCAAGGGAGTCATCGAAAGGCAAAGTAGGTGGGCGAACACACGAGATTCAAAGACTCATAGGCAGATCATTAAGGTCTGTTATAGATATGAACCAGCTAGGTGAGCGTACTATATGGATAGATTGTGATGTTATTCAGGGCGATGGGGGCACGCGTACAGCAAGTATAACAGGCGCGTTTATCGCGTTAATTGACTGTCTTAAGAATATGAAGAAGGAGGGGATGATAGCATCCATTCCTGTAAGGGAGTATGTGGCTGCGATCAGTGTTGGCATTAAAGGCAAAGATTATCTGCTCGACCTTAATTATGATGAGGATGTAAACGCTGATGTAGATATGAATATCGTTATGACCTCTTCAGGAAAGTTTATTGAGGTTCAAGGTACTGCCGAAGGAGATGCCTTCACTAATATTCAGATGAAGAAGCTCATCTCTCTTGCCCAGAAAGGCATTGAGTCTCTTATTAGAAAACAGAAGGCTCTTGTTAAGATATGAGAGAGATCTTGGTTGCTACAAGAAATAAGAAGAAGTTGCTCGAACTTAAGAGACTCCTTAAGGATATAGGGGTTAAACCATTATCACTTGATAAGTTTAAGGGTCTCCCGGAGGTAGTGGAAGATGGAGCGACCTTCAGGGCAAATGCCAGGAAGAAGGCATTATCAGCATCAACGCGTACGGATAAACTTGTTATGGCGGATGATTCAGGTCTTGAGGTACCTGCCTTAGGAAATAAGCCAGGGGTTCACTCAGCCCGATTTGGAGGTCACTCACAGGATGATCAGAAGAATATAGCAAAGCTTCTGAAGGATATGCGTACCTTTACCGGCAGAAAGAGGAGGGCGCGTTTTCGATCGGTTGTCTGTCTATCAAAGGGTAAGAAGGTTATAAAGATAGTAGATGGGAAGGTCTCTGGCAGAATAATAGATAAACAAAGAGGCCATACAGGTTTTGGTTATGACCCTGTATTTATTCCGGATGGATTTGATAAAACTTTTTCTGAACTGGGGTCTAAAGTTAAAGATAAGATAAGCCACCGTGCGCAAGCCTTAAAAAAATCTAAAGAGACTATTCTCATTTTTTTCCAAAGATATCACTAACTTTGCCGAAGATCTTCTCCTGTAATATTCTTTTTACGGGAAATGGGATAATCTGATACTTCGGTTTCTTTAATGTTCCGGTCAACCTAATCTCCATAATAAGACTGCCAGCTTCTCTAAGTATGGCGCTTGCTATTCTGCCAGGCTCTGTTGTCCTTTTTATTACATCTTCGGCGAACCTTCCTGTAACATTAAAATCTAAACTTCCATTAAACCCTAAGGACCCTATCCAAAGCAGGGAGGCCGCTTCTGAGAGAACCTTAAAGTCCTCTGTATATATTCTGTTATTCTTGACTGAGAAATTCCCAAAGGCGTCTGTCAAGACCACATATTCCGGGGGCATCATAAATATTACCTCCATCATATCCCGCATCACCGGAAATTCCCAAAGATATCCATCTGATACTTGAAGCCAGCCATTGCCTTTCATAGAGTTCTTCTCTTTTAGGTAACCGTTCAATACAGCTTTTGAGGCTAAGGTACCCTTTATTTTTTTATCTTTCATTTCGCTGTCCTGGACGAGTTTATGAAGATCGACATCCTTTACATCTATATTTATCATATATGGCTGTTCTTTAGACTTTAGGTTTGCGCGCATACTTAAATTAATTATTCCGTCATAAGGGTAGGCGACAAAGACAGGCACATCTATAAAATTATCTTTCATGCGATAATCAAAATAAAAGTCCTTAAAGTTAAGTCCCCAAATATTTATGGTATCTGTTGTTCCTTCAACAAATATCGCGCAATCCGAGAGATGTTTTAAAGGTCCGCGCATACTGAACTTGAGTTTAAGTGTGCCTTCAGGTTTATATTTCTTGATGATATCCTTATGCGCGGTAAAGAAGTGCGGGGAGTCTTTTAAATTAAGATATATGCTGCCGGAAAGATCCGAATATATAGTATTTAGGTCTGTTATCTTACCCTTTATTAAGAAGCTGGAATCATGAAATCGTCCACTGAGCTTAGATATATCTATTATGTTATCGTTATCTATGCTTACGTCTGTGGAGACATCAACATCTTTTGATTTAATATTAACGGATATAGACGGCGATGGCATTGTTTTGAGTTCCCCGTAACAATGATATCGAATCTCCTTCATATCAAAATCTAGTTTTTTCCAACTGACCTTATTTTTATCAAATATAATTTCACAATTTATATTCGATAGATCTTGCGGCCAATATGGAAGTGTCAAAGAGGCGTTTTTTAATAACACCTTACCTTTATATGTAAAAGAATCGGGTTTTCCAGCTTTTCCTATAAAATGTATATCAAGGGATGATATTCCTCGCGCCTTCGTACCTTTTAGTTTAGATCTTATCTTATCAGGCAGGGTGGATACCAGCTTCGAAAGCGAAAGCGCGTCCGCCTTTAGCTTAAGATCTATATTTGGTTCCTTCTCCTTATAATCTATGCTCCCTTTTAAAGAGATCTCTGTGTCCGCGGCCCTAGCTATTAACCTGTTTATAGTTATATGTTTTGTGCTAAAAGACGCTGTACCATGAGCATCTGAGACAAAAGGAAACACACCGACACTGCTCATAGACGCGCTATCATAGTTGACCGTGCCCTCATATCTTATTGACTCCCAATTGCCGACCTTTCCATATGATTTTCCCTTGATATCAAAATTACCGCCTATGTTAATATCCTTTTGTGTCAACCTTAGGTCTTTGATCTGTGAGCTGCCTTCCACCTTGTATGTTCCATCCTTCTGATATATTACCTTTGTTTGGATATCAGCCTGACCGCTCTTGATATCGAGCTCGGCGATATCCGGTATCTGATTAAACGGCAGGGAGGTCTTTATTTCAGCATCAACAATGAAATCCTTATGCGGATCTCTTATCTGCCCGCTTATTATGGCGTCACAATCATAAACAGATGCCGATAGATTTGTAGTTGAGAAGATCTTTGGACTTAAAGCGCATCTTCCTGTGATATTTTTTATGCTATCGATCGCTTTAAATCCAAGCGTTAGATCTGATCTATCAAAATCGAGATCAAGCGCATATGAGGAGATCTTATTTGTCTCTAAATCGAAAGTGGCTTTGCCCGAGAGTTTGTAATTGCCAGAGGCAGCATAACTGCCATATGAGCCATTAAGGTTCTTTATATGCAGGTTTCCTTGAGAAGTAATTTTTTTGAAATTAGATACATTTACTTTTAAGGAGGTGGTGCATAAGCCTGACTTTATTCGTGAATCTTTAGGCATGTACCTGTTCCAGTAATCGGATATAGGAAAATCATCGAGACTAATTCCGATAAGCAATTCCTTCGACCGGAGCTTGTATTTTGAAGTTATCTCTATAGGATCATTATCGATCTTTGCTGAAAGATTTGTTTGAATATATGAGGGGAGTGATAGACCTATATCGGCATTGAGGTTAGTAATACTCTTTTGAAACTTATCTCCCATAAAACTGTCTGTGACGTTTACTATCCCACCCGCTAAGGCTATATGCTTTATCGATAGTTTAAAATGCTTGGAACCCTTGGATTTTTTATCCTTCTTTAAGAAAGAGGATATATTCCAATCCCCGCTCTTATGCCGTGTTAGATTTATAATAGGCTCACTAATTACAACCCGATGAATGATAAAGTGATATCCCTTAAAAGAAGGAGCTACAAGAAGTCTAAATACAGCCTCTTTTGTATTAAGAAGCATGAGACCATTCTCTTTTGGGCCATCGAATATCCTAAGACCCTCTATAATGAACCCTCTTGATAGAGCAAATCTTATAGCGTCGACTTCGATCTCTTTGTCGATCTTCTGGCTCACATACTTAACCAGATATGGTCTGAGTCTATTGGGAATAAAGCTCTTATTTATATATTGAGCAAGGAGAGATAATAATAGAAAGATTATCAACGCTATGGCGAGTAGACTTAATATCTTGCGCGTGATCTTCATTCAAGTCCTTTTTTAGATAGTAGTATTATACGTAGACTAATTCTCTTTTGCAAGCGATAAATATTATGGGGTTCATGTTTATATTCCACTTAAACTCAAGAGTAGGATA
>JBHPDT010000027.1:0-22115 GCA_042577545.1 Candidatus Omnitrophota bacterium
TTCTTAGAATCTGACCGAATTAGTAAGATAGTCACCCAGTTCGAGACAATCTTAAGAGAAGATAAACGCCTTACTGCGATAGCTGATCCGCAAGCTTTAGCACACATTAACCAGACTAAAGATGCTATCTGGGGAGCACTGGCCCCTGGTGAGCCGGATATACTTATGGCCGCTAATAATGATATCGAAGATCAGGCTAAACAGGCTGTATATGATAAAACAGATAAAACTTTTAAGTCAATTATACAGGCAGAAGCAGAAAGAAAGGAACCAATGGTTTTTGCTAAAGCCCTGTTTAGAAAACCGAGCAGCGCGGGGGAGGCTGAGGCCACAATACAGCATATTAAGCCATTCGCTCCGAGAGCAGGACTTGCGCATATAACCAGGGCGCAGCTTGAGGGCAGCTTTGACGATGACATGGAGGTATTGCTCGATCTCTCAAAAGCAGGGTCAGACAGGTTTACGCCTCAGGGTGAAAGAGCTCGTGACTTGGCCGCGATTTTAAATAACTCCTTAAACATACTTAAAGCTCTTGTGGCAAATGACACCACTCTTTCAGCATATCTACCGTATATGCTAGAGAGAGAAGAGAATCGCGGACCCCCGATTATTATTAAGGTGTCGAAACAACTCCCCATTAATGCAGTACGCTATTATAATGGAGAGAAGGAACAGGTTGAGATTATCTTAAACCACGACTTTATAGACTCACTTCTGGTCCATTCATTTAAATATCCCGCCACACTGTATCTTCTAGCTGAAAGATTATTCCATGAATTAGGACATGATAATATTCAAGGGGAACCTCTGCAGGAGGCCAAGGAAGAGGCGCACTTGATCGAGAAGGATGTAGAGCTTCATGTGCTAATTAACAGAGCTGCTCAGGCTGGGATAAACAGATTCTTCACTGAGGTAAAACCAGAGTTTCCTTCCGGATACTATTTTAGGAGGCTTACAGAGTGGTCTACGCTCACTCAACCGAATAGGCAGAGTAAGATATTTGAATACCTCAGACAAAATATAGAATTCAAACTCGCGACCTTGAGTGATGAGGAGATCGAGTCTAAGTCATCTAAAGAACTGGCTGAAATTATCGATATGCTTATACCTATGGGTTCTTTCAATATTCCCCATAAACTCCTCTTATTTTCCGCTGCCCCGGCCTCAGGCAAGGGTGAGGTTATGGCCCTGACCTTTGAACCGCACAAAGGCAGGTATGAACATCTTGTTGATAAATTTATACTATATCATACCCGAGATCCTAGAAAAGATAAGAATGATAGATCTGAAAAAGACGGAGTTGCTTATCATTTCAGAACAGAAGATGAGCTTATAGAGCTTGAAAGGCAGGGCAAGATTATTACAGCGCGTGTTAATGATCAACTTCAAGGCATGGCTATTGAAGATTTCTGGGAAGACTTAACAATACCCGCAGAAGAACTGAATCCTGACAAAAGAGGCATTATCCTGGATTCAGATCATATTGTTGAAGAAGCCGATGGTTCTATAAAACTAAAACGCCAGGTGCAGGGCATGGGGGGTGTATTCAGAGGCGAAAAGCTGGTTGTCTTAGAAGGGGGACGATCGTGGTTTAACGCGCTTAAAAAAGATACACGCCACAAGAAACGATACGAAAATGTTCTCGCGCAATTTATTTCATTGTTTAGCGATGATGAGCTTGAGATCAGGGCGAAAAACAATGCGTGGGTCGATTCTACTTTTCAACATCCGGAAGAGAAGGCGCTGGCTTATAGCAAGATATATGAGTTACTGAAAAACAGAGCTGCGCTTGTTGATATTACCGGGGAAGAGGCCACTCAGGAAGAGATCATAAAGTCTGTCAGGGATGACTCACATGATCTTATACTCACTGTTGCCGCTCACAACGCGGAGATAATAGATTCTCCAAGATTTCTTAAAGATCTACGTATGAAGATCGAAGACCTGGGAGCTATAGACAAGGTTAAGGCAATAGCCTATGAGATAAACCGCAGGATATCTTCAAGAGAAGGCGAGACAACGTTCTCCTTCAGCAAGGCAACGAGCGCCGAAGGATATGACAGATATCAGAGGGTGCTTGAGGGAATACGACAGGTTCTTACAAAAGATGATTACGATGTCTGCATATTAAATTTATGGGGGTGGACAGAAGAACTCAAATATGCAAATATTGAGAGCGCTGCGGAAAATTTTGCAAAGACATACTTTGTCCATGTTATCAAAGGCTTGCGTGATGCCGCTATATCGGATATAAAAGGATTTGCTGCCCCTAAGGCTTCATCAGCCGGTGCTATAGATGATATCGGCAATGTAAATAATATAGCGTTTATTACCGCAGAGAGCACACCTATTATAAAGACAGGCGGGCTTGGCGATGTATCAGAGGAACTTGTTAAAGAGCTTGCCAGAAGCGGTAAGAATGTGACAGTATTTCTTCCAAAGTGGGACGGCGTGGAGGGTAAGCCAACTGGATTATTTGTTGATGTAGATATAGTTGATCAGGATACAAAGGAGGATGTTACTGTAAGCCTTCAGATATATGAGGCTAAGATAGGCAATGTTACCGCTTACACCTTGGCCGACCCTGATTATATAAGAGGTATTTACGATGGGGATGAGCTTAATTTTGCCGTGCTTTTAGCTGAGGGCTCTCTTAAGGCTATAGAGCAGCTGGTCAAGGCAGGCTTAATGGCTAAGCCAGAGGTATTGCATTGCAACGATTGGATGACTTCACTCGTTCCTGTCTATTTAAGAACAAAATATCAGCATGATCACTTCTTTAAAAACATGGCCTCTATATTTACTATCCATAGCCTTGCCCACCAGGGTGGTGAAAAAGACGAAGAGGGGAATAAAAGAAAAGGGTTTGCATACGAGAGGTTTAGAGAAGTGCACATTGATGATGAGCATTGGTTTGGTCTGCAGCAACCCGATGATCATGAGTTATTTAATATAATGCATGGAGCTATTTATCACGCTGATAAGATAGTACCTGTATCTGAAAACTACGCAAAAGAGATATTGGGCCATGAGTATGGCGCAGGTTTAGATGGTATATTAAGAGTGCGTCACGGCGATATCGTTGGCATAACCAACGGTGTTGATCCTGAGAAATGGATGACCTATGGCACAAAATCTGAAGCTAAAGAGAGAGCCCAGAGAGAGTATGGGTTAGATATAGATCCTGAAATACCTATGATCTTTATCTATGCAAGAATCGCTGCGCAAAAGGGTGTGATGGAAGCGATACATGTAATTGAGAGAATTTTGGAGGAGACCAACGGAGGCATACAGTTTGTTTATGGCGGAAAGGGCAACGAGGACGACCCTTATTATTGGGAAGGCAAGGCTGCCCTTGAGGCGCTTGCGGCTGATCCAAGATGGCAAGGCAAGATAAAGTTTGTTCACGGTTGTAATAATGATCAGGCAAAATATTTTGATCTCGCCTGTGATATATATCTTATGCCGTCAGTATTTGAACCTTGCGGGACAAAGCAGCAGGTAGCTATAACAAAAGGAGCTATAGTTGTTGCCCGCAGAACAGGCGGATTGGTTAATACCGTACAAGAGTATAATTATGAGACCGAGGAAGGGTGGGGCTTCTTATTTAATGATCTGGATGAAGGTGAGTTCTATGATGTTGTCTCTGAAGCGCTAGCTCTGTATTGGAATAAACCCGAATGGGAGAGGATCGTGCAGAACGCCTTTGATGTTGACAGGGCATGGACAAAGCCGGCCAGGAGGTATGCTGAGGTATTTAATCAGGCTCATGTTACAAAACATCTGATGCTTCATATCCCTTATTCCCAGAGGGATAAGTTTGCTTATATGGCGCACAACTATTTTAATAGTGATTCAGCGAGGACATTAAGAGCCCTGTTGAATTGGCAGGCGGGCTTTAAAGAACGCCTGGGCAGGGATATCAGCATAGAGCAGTTGTTGAATATAAAAACAAGCGAGGACCAGGAGAACGCTACAGAGTATTTTAGAATATTGAACGAAGATGGCTCAGCTACAGGTATGATAAAACCAAGAGACCTTGTGCATCGCGATGGAGATTGGCACGCCTCTGTTTATATAATGGTCTTTGATAGTGAAGGACGGTTGATCTTACAGCGCAGGCCTGATGACAGGCAGACAGATCCTGGTAAACTTGACGGCGCTGTTAGCGGCCATGTTGGGCTTGACGCTGATTATAAATTGGCAGCTTGCAGAGAGGCGCAGGAGGAATTAGGCCTTACCCTAGATCCAAAAGATCTTATTCAGATAGGCAGAGAGAATCAATATAAGGATATATTTGATCAGAGAGACAAGGATGGTCACCCCATCCAGAATAGGGGGCTCACAACCCTTTATGTCTATACACTTCCAGAAGGTGTAACAGTTGATGATCTTAATGTTAACCCTAATGAGGTCGAAAGCCTTGAGGTAAGGCCTCTTAATGAAGAACTAGACAGGCATGCCGCCAGGCCTGATGATTACGCTACTGTTGGAATTTTCCTTGAGAAAAATTCCGAAGTAGCTAATGAGATGAGAGATGCGGTCAATCTTGATCTAATGGCAAAAAACTATTTCAATGGCGACAAAGAAGCAGCTATCGAGCGCCTAAAAGAATGGCAGATAGAGTATGACCTGGCTTTAACGAACGGCAAGCTTGACGCTGCTAAGGTTGGTGTTGAAAAGATGACCATCCCCCGTCTTCTCAATATAAAGAGAGAAGATGGACAAGAAGATGCTACAGA
The DNA here is from genome assembly GCA_042577545.1 of Candidatus Omnitrophota bacterium. Lineage (GTDB taxonomy): Bacteria > Omnitrophota > Gorgyraeia > JABMRG01 > JABMRG01 > JBHPDT01. The sequence goes on from JBHPDT010000027.1 coordinate 4,743, forward strand.
ATATTTCAGGCTTATTAATGAAAGTGGAAGTTATACAGGAGAGATATTACCAAGAGATCTTTGCCATTTAGCCGAGGAGAACAAACGCTGGCATAGAAGCGTATTTGTATTTGTTGTTGATGATAAAGGCAGGGTGCTTATTCAAACACGCGCGCTAAACAAAGCGCATGCTCCTGGAGCGCGAGATCTATCCTTAGGAGGCCATATGGGGCTTGATGATGATCCTAATAGGCTGCTTGAGGAGACAACAGAGGAGTCAGCGCTCAGAGAGCTGGAAGAGGAGTTGCTGAACAAGACCCAAGGTAAAGAAAGGCTAACAGGCTACAGGGCGTTGACCGGTGGCCTTGAGAGGATCAACAAGATAGATGGATTAAGACATAGATATTATTATGATGATGCGCCAATAGGCTGGGACAATGAACTTGTTACCGTATTTGTCTATACGGCCACGCCTGAAGATGTTGCCAGGATAGAAGAGGTAAAGGCAGCTATAGTTGGTGAGAAGGCCGATGCGGGAGCGGTTGCGGGCGAGGTCGGTGATATGGAATGGGCTGACATTGACGATGAATATCAGCGGTTTAGCGCTGCGCCTGATGCTGGCGCTTATGCTGCTGGATATACCAATGTATTCAAGAATTACAGCGCTCAGAAAGATACGCCTGGTACGGTTACCAACAACTTAATTCGAGCGATAGAAGAAGCAAAATCATCAAGTGCCGGTACTTTAGATAGGGAGGTTTTTGAAGAGCTGAATATCACACCTTCATTTAGAGTGAAGGCTCTTACTCAAGATCTGGCAGCTGGGGTTGCCGAATTTGGACGATTGGCTGAGGCTGACGGAATAGTCTATTCTCTCGAAATCAAGGATGTGCCAGATGCTGGGCAGGTTATTGGTGTTACCTTGCACCCAAAATGGCTTGATCCAACAGCTGTTGACAAAGAGCTCTTAAATATAGCCAGTACCGCGACACATCAGCGGGCACAGGAGGGCACTCTCCACTTGTATCATCTGATCGAGGAGCTTAACCCTGCTATTATCTCATTCCATATAGGTTTCTCAGCTGAGGTTGTTGTAATTGATGAATTCAATAATGCCTCCCCTGCGCAAGGATTTGATACACTCTCACAAGATGATACACTTTCAAGATATCTCCGCGGTATCGATCTTATGATACGCGGTTTAAGAGATAGAGGCTATGAGGGAGATATCCTTATCGAGAATATAGACTATAGCGATACAGGCGCGTATGAGCATGTATGCGAACCTGAGTTTATAAGATCTGCATATGACCAGAGTGAGGCAGGTATACTTCTTGATTTTGCGCATCTTATAGTGAGCGCCAAGAACCTCGGATATGATCCGATGGATTATTTAGAGACGATTCTCGATAAAAATAATATAGAGCAGTTAAGAGAATTACATATAGCTGTTCCTGAACACAGAGACGACCTAGGAAGATGGCATGATGCTCATAATGCATTTTCACAGGATCAGAGCTCAGAGGCTAATGTGTTGGTAAGGGAACTCTTCTCTTACGTATTGGCATTAAGGCGCGCCTATGAGACAGAGACCCCACTAGTAGTCAATTTTGAGACAGATCCCTCGCTTGCAAAGGATGAATTGGTGGCTTTGGATGAGTTCCTAAGAGCGCAGAAAGATAGGGCTGTTGCTGAGAAAGATGTAGATACGATTGTAGATTGGACAAGTGAGCGCGAGACCATTCCTGATGATTATGATCTACTCTGGGTAATGGGATCAAGATTTACCAGGGTGGCAGAGGAAGCGGCAAGGCAATGGCATAGAAACAATACCCCCATACTAGTTACCGGCGGCGTAGGCCGTGAGACCACAACCATATCTGAGCTTTTGTCAAGCAATACCATCGACGATGATGCCCTTGGACATTTAGATGCTATATTTGATGGTCTTGGTGAGATTCTCGCGGATTATGAGTATAAGATCTTCCTGTCTGTGATCGAAGGCAAATTTGGTATTGTTTCTGGAAGAGATGCTCAAAAACTGGAAGATCCGGAAAGAGATATTGAGCGCAAGACATGGAGACAGTTCTATCAATATAATCTGAGCGAGCCAGAGTTGAAACGTATAGATGATGGAGATATTACTATAGAGGAAGTTGTCATATCAAGACTCATTGATCGAGGAACGCGCTACAATACATTCTTGCCCGAAGGTATCTTATATTATGCGATATTGCTTTCTATGGACGTAGACTACAGATCTATTCATGTAGATGCGCAGTCTACAACATCTGTTGAAAATATAATCTATGGCGCTGAGATACTTAATTATACTACCTTTGATGCCAGCAAGATCCTTCTCTTCCAGGAGCCTTACATACAAAGGAGAGGGCGTGCGACACTTACAAAACATCTACCAGCTCATTCTATGCGTTGGAGTTCTGAGGCTGGTGAGGTTATAAGTTATGCGCCATACTTATATAAGGATGAGAAGCCTATCGCCCTTAGAGATGATAAAGAACTTGATGCTATGGCAAAACTAGCTAAGGGTGAAGTCAGGAGATTTCTGGAATATCCGCATCCACCAAGAGAGGCTATAACTACTGAACCTATTCCGATAGATGTTCTTAAGGCATATGAAAGATTACTGAGGAGAGATCTAGAGATGAGCAAGAGACCAGAAAATGTCGCTATTAGCGCATACAGAGCTAGGAGTGAGTCAGATAGGGGCACTCAACTCTTACCCGGAGTTGAGTTTGATTCCGAAAATCAGATAGCGGATGCCAAGATTGATGGTTCTGGCAATCTTTTACCTTTCCATGGCCTTACCGCTGTTACGCGTGTTGCAAGCAATAGTCATGTTGCTAAGAGGATAAGCGCTATTCAAAGAGAGATGATGGAAGATCTTACTGCAGAGGGCATGGGTGACTCAATTAGGTTGCTTGATAAAGACTCATTCCACATGACGATTGCTGACATAGATCCCAGTGACAAATTTGAGTGCGCCAAGACCGGTGTGAGTGAAGAACAACTCAGGATGAGGGTAGATCAGGCTAGTAAAGCGTTTGAGGAGATAGGTGCTCCTGGCGAGATCTCCTGCGTGCTTAAAGGCGTAGGCCTAAAAAGAACCATATCAATCCTTGTTGAGTTTTCTGATGAGAGGGAACTGCAAAAGGTATTATCCATAGAAGATGCTATTAAGCGCCACGCAGATGTTTCGGCAAGAGAGTTTGTGGGCAAGATAGGCCTGGCTTATCTAGTAAAAGAACCCCACGACTATGAAAGGTTTAAGCAGATATTGACCAAGTACGCAAATCTGATAGTAGCGGAATTGCGATTCGGCAGTATTGAGTTGGCGCATTTCTCAGATATGGAAAGCTATACGCCAGTACTTACAAAGGACCTTGTGTTGGGCGCAGTTACCTCTAACGTTGACGAAGCGCTAGAGGTAGTTAAAGCGACACAACCTAAGCCTTCGAGCGCTGGCGGGATAAGCGCTAGAATAGATGAACTGCGCAGTGATAAGAGCTTTGAGAGATCCATAGAAAATATAGCGGTTCTTGAGCAGGCAGCCATAGATGCCATATCTGATGAAACAGTTACAGCGCCTATCCGAGAGGTATTTATAGAGGTGTTGAATGATACTGATACAGCTGCTCAGGATTATGAACTTGTTCGCATGATGGCAGCTTATGCGCTAAGGATCTTTGCTGATGGCAATGTTATGCGATCGCTTATGGATGTTGTTGCAGCAGAAGACGCTCAATCACGCGTTGCCGATGCAAGATTGCCCAGAGATATACAGGGCTTAAGCCTTAGGCGGGTTAGAAGTTTCTCAGCTAACCATCTTCTCGCAAGCGCGTTACTGAACTATGCTCCAGAGGGTCAGATCGCGGTTCAAAAACAGAACCAGGCAATAATCGTATATTCTGATATATTAAAAGAGAGCAGAGCGCTTCAGGCTATTATCAGATCATCTTCTTCAGACTCAAGAAGATTCTATCTAGTGAATAAGGAAGGCCTGCCTGCGCAGGAGTTCCTGGAAGGCATTGGATTAAGTACTGATCTATTTGATGAACATGTCTTTGATACTGCTGGAAGGACACCGCTTGATATTATGCGCGCCATAACAGGTAAGTTAAGGCAGCAGGAGATAAGACAGGCCCGCGTATTCGCTTCCAGCGAGGATGATCTTAAGGTATGGAACAGACAGAAGCTCGTTGATGTATTGCTTGTGCTGCTTAGTGAAAATAGGTTTGAGATTATCTCAGACTTAAGCGACCAGCATGAATCATATATAAGACAGCATGAACAGATCTTATCGCAAGCATAATCAAAAAAGGGGCACCGCATGTTTTATGGAATTATGAAGATCCTATTTAATATAATCAGGAGAACGTGTGTATATTTAATAACACTCTCTATGTTCATAACCCAAGCAGCTGTAGCCACGCCATATGCGAGTGCGTTAAGACCATCCTCTGCCCAGTCATCAGCGCGCGTTGCTGACGCTTTAACGACAAGCGCACAAGCGCGCGGCGCAGATTCAAAGGCCTCATCTTCCGGTACTGACTTCCAGGTATTTGCGGAGGCTATAAATGAGCTGGGAGCTATGTCCGATGATGCTAATATCTATCAAGAGCAAGCGCATGAGCTTTTCAGTATAGAAAACCATGAGGTTCAAGCATTTGCCGATGCCCTTGAAAAGAACTTTGCTAGGACTGGCAGCGCTGAGATTGACATCGATACTTTGATGGCAGTTGTACATGAGTCTGTGGATGGGTCTCATTCCAGCACAGATGTAGATGTTGTTCTACGCTTATTATCAGCAAATCCTGTTACGTATAGAGATTTGACAGGTATCGTATCTCCTATGGTTCAGGCGCAAGCGACAAATGCGGTTACGCTAAACCGTGCGTGGATTTCAGATGACCCATACGCAGGCTCTATAGAACGCCGCAATGGAATTATGCATTCTGCGCTATCTACAGATCCACTAATTAGTCAAAGGGTGCACATCTCCAATATTACTTATCATATCGCAAAAGCCTTTTCAGGTAAGCGCCATCTGCTTGGGAGTAATTACGAAGAGCAGATGCAAGCCATTGATATAGCGGCCTTAGCATGGTTATTTGTATTGAATCCAAAAATCACATGGCACATTCCGATCGGCACTGATGAGATACTATATTATTCGCGCTGGCAAAAGTCAGACCTCTTCTATGGCTTATTGAATGCTATGAGCGCTAAGATAATAAATACTTGCAGTGGTGATGAAGGCTTTGATGGAAGTGATATAGATCATTGTCCCCAGCTTCAGGAGATGTGGGAGAAGGGCATGTTTTCAGGATGCAACATTCCTCAGCATGTGCAATGCTCTCGGTTAGACTTAAGAAGATATGCGATAGACCCAGATATCAACGATATTGATGGTCAGGATATAGGATCCATTATTCCTAATAGCGTTGCGGTCTTACTGAATTCAGGGATGACCGGGAAAGATTTTATCGCTCTTGAGGTTATGGAGATGGGCGCTGATGAATATCTTCGCGAGGGCGATCTGGACCTTGCTTTTAATATTCTTGAACGGATGATAGCGGTTGTGAAACATCTCAAGAGTTTGGGGAGTTATGATAAGGATTATTTTGAGGAGCTGATAGAGCCCAGCTATATAGAAAAGATCAAGTCAGTTATCAGAAGACAGATCGAGGCTCTGGATTTGGACAGGACAGACTTTGCGAATGTAGACCCATACAGGGATGAGGCTAACCTTGATGTTTGGTGGCAGGAGGTTATTTCTATGGGAAGATTAGTTCGCGCTGCTATAGAATACGGTGTTTTAGGGGATGAACCCGGTCTTCTTGAGAAGTTCATGCTGTTTTCAGCAGCTCCAGGTACTGGCAAAGATTATGCAACAAAAGTAACATTTGATGATGACCATAGCCCGCTTAAGGGCCTGTATGACAGGGGTACCCTGTATCATTCTCGTGCCCATAGGCCCCACAAGAATGAGAAGGATGGGTGGGCATATCATTTTCGAGGCAATTATCCCGGGGTTGAAGAAGTGTCCAGTGAACAAGCCCCAGTTAATAGCATGACATATCTTAAAGCTCTTAGTAAGAGACCAGAACTTGTTAACCAAGATGAACCCATACATGTAGATATGGCTTTAGTAAACAGGCAAGAGCAAGCTTTGGCCATGGTCTCGTTTGTTGAAACTGATGTACGGGTGGATGAGGTTGAAGGCGCTGGAAGACTTTTTAATGTTGGCGACATTGTTAAAGAAGCAGATAAGCCGGTAATCCCCGAAGAAGATGCTGATGATAACCATGTCACCCAAAGGCTGGTAGTTGTTTCCAAAGATCAACCTGAGCGCTATATCACCATATCTATAACAGGGGATACCCTGGAGCATGGTAAGATAGGAGCATTTTGCCCAGGAGATATTATAACAGAGATCGATGGTATGGGAGGCAATATCCGTGTATCAAGGCAGATTACAGGCCTATCAACAATGCTTGATAGTAATCGTCTCGCAGTCATGGAGGGTGGTATCGGATGGTTTCTCACGCTGAAGAATCAAGAGAGACGCATGAGTAATGATTCCTATTCTGGCCACGGAATATTTGCCGGGTTTATTACACCATTTGATCTTGAAGAGGAGGAAGCAAGGCTGAAGATAAGGAGATGGGTTGAGTCAAATTACCATACTTATCAGGAAAGGGCTATTGCGCACAACATGATATTCATGGAGATATCACATAAGAGCAAAGAGTTGAAACATTTTACCGAAGCAGAGATGGATAGTCTCCTTTCTATGATTAAAGACGGAACAGACACGAGTGATCCCGATGGAACTATGGGCCGCGTTGCTGAGCAGTTATCACCAGCTAAAGTTCACGCTTTTGGTAACGCTCGTGATTATGGAGAAGTGCTTTTACAGAACGCGAGCGCTATTGAATCAGAGAGTTTTATAGCTGAACTAAACCTTAGGCTAGCTGATTTTGGCAAGCCAGCTATTATTTCAGAAAAGGATAAGAGTACGGCAAGGATGCTTGCCTATGAATTAAACCGCAGGATTTGTGATCGTGATCCTGTACTTTATATTACTCCGGATCCTAATGTGATCCAGCACAATCACAGTGATGAGAGATGGAATCTGCGGGATACAAACGGATATGACAGATTTAATCGCCTGCTTGAGGGAACGCTGCAGATTATGAATAGAGATGACTATGTGCAAGCAGGCGGGGTTGTTATTGTTAATAGGTGGGCATATACCACAGACCAGGCTAAGCTTTATAATAAGGCCCTTAGGATACAATTTGCAGGCAGTATGCTCAAACATCTCTTGTTGGGACTTCAGACTCGTTTTGGAGCCCGGAAGATGATAATACAGAGGACGCTAAGATATCCAGTAGATGACAGTGGAGACAGGCCTATTCTTGATGTAGGTCGCCAGATTGCTGCGCCAGAACCTACAGGAATAGAAGCAGCGGCCCCTGTTGCTGAAATACCAGTCACAGCTGAGCCTGTTGATGCCGATCATGAGTTGGAGGTTGCAGCTTTTGAGGCGGTTACTGGAGCGCCCGCTCCTCCTGCGAAACCGGATTTGCCGTATGCATCTGCGCTAAAAGTAAGTGATGGCCTTATAGTATATTCTGCTGGCCATACGGGTTCATTAACAAAGCCTGGCAAGCGTGACAAGTGGTCTATCTTTGATTCTCTTGATAGGAATTTAAGAATTATCTGTTATCAGGAGCAGATAGTATTAGGCGCTGCTATTGAAACTGGACGCAGCATAGTTTATATTAACGAATTAATAGATGAAGTTATCTCTGGCAGTAGGTTTGTGCCCGATATAGTATTGCTAGATCTTCATCTTGACCCTAAGGGTATTACTGTTCAAAGGTTATGCCACAAGATTCATAGCAGGCTTCCTTCTGCTCGAATTGTACTTATTGGCCATACTGGCGTTGAAGAGTCAGATCAGAGAGTAGTAGGATGTGAATTGCGCGATGGGATAGATATGTTTAAGAATACCTTTAATGGCTATAATCCAGATAGGGCTAAGTCAACCATCCAGGAGGCTGATCTGACAACTGTGATGAAAGAGGTGATGGATGCTAAAGCGCAAAAACCGATCGACCCGGCTCAAGTGCCGCCCCCAACCCAAGGAAAGCCCAGGATGCGCAGTCTTGATTTTGCTAAGCATATATGGCCTTTTATTCAAGAGATGATCAAAGATACGGATATCAAGGACTTAGAAGAAAGCGCTGCAAAGCATATATATGATGCCCATGTCCACACAAGCGCGAAGGTTTTGGATACGCACGGGCATAAACCAAAGGTTTTAGCCGAACAAGTTGTATTAAATTATAGGTTAATGTTAGCTGATGTAGACTCTGTCCTAATATACAACCCATGGGAAGATGAAACCGGTAACCTTGTAAGTGATGGGCTTGATTCTACAGTTATTTCAATTGTGTGTAAGACCGGAGCAGATGCCTTGGTGCAAGTTGCTGATGCATTGAGAAGTAATTCTATAGATGAAGATGTAGATGAGATTGCGGATCCGGCTAGGACCTCTGACGCTGGCTATACTGTGCAATCTGGTGCAATCGACGGTGTTTCGGATGACCGGATGGTTGTTGTGATTGAGGCTCAACAACACAGTAGCAGCGGTGAGACTATGGTCAGATTTAAAGATAGCGAGATAGGTTTGCTTGCCCGGGCATTTATGGGAATGAATAGAAAGATATATGCGAGAGGATACAATGGTGAAGGTAGACCTATACTTTCCGCGTTCAAGAGTTCATCAGCCGGCGAATATGAGCATGCCAGGGAGAGATTGCAAGAGTCGCTTCCAGGGGCTCAGTCTAGAGGAGAGTACATTATCCAAACAGCTTTAACTATGCTTGAGTCGGATGACCCCAAGCATAAGTGGACAGGTTTGGCGCTTGCTGCTTATATAAATCCAGATGAGAGATTACTTGACGCTGCTGTTGATGAAGCGCGCAGGATCTTAGATGAGATAGAAGGCGCCCGGGCTGAACATGAGCATAGGCTAAGGCTGGTACTTGATATATTGCCATATGTTGTGGATAAGCATAGAGCCCTAAGTTTTATCACAGAACGATTCAGTAGTGAACACTATTACATTCACAAGAATGCCATGGCTGTTTCGATCATATCGATAGCAGCTGAGCTAGGTTTTAAGGCTGATACTGCATACGAATATCTGGCTGATGAGATGCGCCTAAGGGGTAGAGATTGTTGGAGACGTCGCGATGCGCAAACTCAGATTCTATCTTTGGGAACGGAAGCTTATATAAATATTTTGGGCTGGGATCTTCCGGTAGAAGCAAGTGTTTTCGAAAGATGGCTAGAGGATAGAAGGGCTATCGGCTATACTGAATCCGGACAATATGACGGTGATGAAAGGCGTAGGAGCGATGAGTACGGGTATATATTTCGTGTTGCGGGGCTACTCGGACTTACTGATCTCGCACTGAAGGATGATTATGACGCAGATGATCTTGCCTCGCTTATACTTGATAAGATTAAGAGAGGTGACGACATTAGGGTGGCGCTGCAATCTTTAGATAAACTCATTGCCAGCGGTAAGCTCGATTCGCGCGCTTCTGACATAGCTGATCAGCTTATGGAACTCTTATATTCTTCCGAATACAGCATAAAAATAGTAGGATCTGAGATAGCGGAAGTCTTGATTCAGTTAAAAGATAAGCTGGGTGAGGAGACAAGCAAGTTGATGGATGCGAGCGCGAGAGATCTCGTTGTGCAGGAGTCCAAGCTTAGTATCGGCTGCGCTAAGTTGCTTGCTCGCTTTGACAGATCATCTGCCATAGAGTATCTTAGGCAGGATCTTCTTGTGAGGCTCCAGCGTTCGCGTCCTGATAGAGCTGCTCAGGCGCTCATTGATATTAATGGGATAGCGGAAATGCCAACTATATTGAGCGCTGTGCCAAGAGTAGAAGAATCAATGGTGGCGTGGGCCCTCTCCGGGAGATTGCATAGAGTAGTTGCTAATGCGTTATTTGATGCCGCAAAGCAGGTAAGTGACGCTGGGGAATTTCCTGGAAAAACCTCTTCTTCCGGATTTGCGGCGCAACACATCCACGGCGTGGTGCCAGAGGATGCGCTTATAAAATGCTTTGGCTCAAGCTCCCTGCAGGTGCAGAATTATTCAGAGCTTGCGGGATCATTTCGTGATGATCTAGAGCTCTATTTCGATATAGAAGATGGTAAACCAGTAATATCTGCCCGTGATGAGGGAGATGATGAAGCGCAAAAGATAGCTGAGGTTTTTACAGCGGCATTTGAGTTGCTTGAAACGCTCATTGACTATGACCCTAAGCTTAAGGTCTATTATACGCGGAATCTTCTTGGAAATCCTGATAATAGGAGCTCTAAGCAAGGGGGGAGAAATGTAATACGTTTTAGCACTTCCTTAAAGAGAGACTCTGCCAGATATTTTAATAAGAATGCCCACAGGATGGAGATTATTTTTAACATAGATTTTATACAGAGGCTAAAGTCTGAATACGTACAACCAGGAACGCCGGTTAATGTTCAAGAACCTGTTGCGTGCATACTTGGTCAAAGACTATTTCACGAGTTAGGCCACTCTAACGCCCGGGTCAGTCAGTATGAACAGACTCGAGAAGAATATGAGATTGTAAAACGTGACTTAGAACTATACCAGCTTTCAAAGGCAATAGGCTTTGATGATGATGTCAAAGCCTATTATGAGGCCACATTTCCTAGGAATACGAGTTACGCCAGCAGTGTGTTCAATGATAAAGCTAGTACAAATAGCCAGCTCAGAGACGGGGAGTCACCCTTGTATGCTGCTGTTAAGATAGCCCTAATCGATATGCGGGCTATAGAGGTTCTGGAAGATACAAGTGTCGATGCTTTTGTTGCTGAGTTTAGAAAAGAACACGAGGATATCTATGAAGAGCTTATGCGTACTAGCGAGGAAGAAGTTTTTGCAAATATACTAACCTCATTTAAGGGTGAGCTTATTGATTATGAAGGCGGCTACTTCAGAGCGATTATAAAATTGGATGCGATACTTACAGAATACCCTGGGATGCTGGAAGAGCTTGATAAGGTAATAATAGAACTGGAGACGCTTGAGGCTGAGGCACTCCAGGATTTTAGAGATTTCACATCATCTGTCCATGACTCTTATCAGCCAGCTCACAATGAAGAGTTCGTTGGCCGCATACAAAGAAGAGCAGCAGCGGTAAGAGAGAGAATTCAACCATATGTTGATGAAGGAAGCTCAAGACAGATCAAGCTGCCTTATGCCAGACCATACTCGTTCTTGCGTGATTACATAAGTCAACTCAGCATAAGAGCGGCAATACTTGCGGCTGAGAACCTATTTTATCTGGCAGGCAATCAGCAGACCACTGTTATTAGCTGGCGGGATATTAATCTGGTTAATAAACTCAATCAGGATGGAACAATACGGCAGTATCTGAACTTTGCCATGAACTGGTCTCAAGCCTTAGGTTTTGGAATGACAAGAGCTGAGAATGAGGCTGGAGGCAGGCAGAGCCCTCATACACATCCGAATGTTGAGAGAACTCTTTCATTGTCCGATGATACATGGGTTGTCAATCACGCAGCTATCATGGACGATGTTATTGCAACCCTGGCTAAAGATACAGGAGATGGCGGGGGCGGATTTGAACAACTGCAAAGAGATCCTGAGATAAGATTAAGCAGAACATTGATTACAGCGCTTTCAGCCGATGTTATCGCATATTTACAGGGAGAAACAGTAGAAGCTCTGTTGGATAAAATAAGAGCAGATAGTCCTGATAAAGATTTTGTTCAAACAGCAGATGCCTATAGGGAACTTGATGAATCAGATCAGGCGATATTTGAACAGGTCTTAATATATATCAAGGAGCATATATCTCCTAAACTTGAGGAGCTTGAAGAAAAGCATGGGGTAGGGTTGCCATTTGGACATATAAGTTATATACCTCCGGAAGTTTGCCACCATATTAAGAATAGGAATCCTGATGCCCCTAGCGCTGACTGTACAATGAAGGACCTATTCCTTCAGCTATACAGGATTGTAGGTAAGCCGGGCATCTCCGCCCGGGTCGATGCTCTGCTCCCATTATCAGAATCTACGTTTGATGATTGGGGTAAGATGTATGTGCAGGTGCTTACAGATATGGCTTCTCAGATCTCTACAGACACTAGTGGCCAACTTTACTTTAAGTATGACGAAAGAGGGCGATATAATCCTGTGTCCACAGATTTAGTGTCTCTTCGAGAGACTCTTCTTACAGTTAGACCACATAAAGAAACAGGGGTGTTCAATCTTGAGAGGGATTTTGGTAAGCCAACAAGTGATGGCATATATATAATGGTCTTGCAGCCATGGCCGCGAAAGATACCAAATGACTGGCAATTTCTGGAACCAGATCAAGGTACTAATAAGCCTGCGGACAAGCCTAAAGCGCAGGATCCCAATAGGCTTAGAGCGCGCGTTAAACTATTTGTGGAAGGTTCACAAGAGCCTGTAGAAGAAAAGATATTATCTGGAGGGGAACAGCTTGTCATAAACAACAGGGGAGCTGACAACCAGATTACCCATATACAGATAGAGAACCTTACAGAACCGGATAATGCAGATGAAGATCATTCAACTATTGTAATGCTCATTCCAACCAAAGATGACAATAATCCGCTCAAGAATTTTGGCGGACCAGCAGGAACCAAGGCCTCCTCAGCTGGGGCAATTATTGATGTAGTACTTAAAACACTCCCATTGGATGAACCTGAACTTCTTGAACAGAAGGCTCTTAGAGCTGCAAGAGAACTGACCCAGGCAATGCCTAATGAGACATATCTTTATAGAATCCTAGAATCCTCAGAACTCGCGGCAATAGCGGCAAAAGAGAAGATAGATGCAACAGCTGTATTTAATGATGAGAGCGTTCCAGCAGAACAACGCCAGATTCTTAAATCTATTCTTGGAAAAGAGACCCAATCACTCGCTGCCCTCCAAGAACGCCTCGGTATAACTGTAAGACTAAAGTCAGAACTGTCACCAGAAGATATAAAAGGTGAGTTGATAGTTATATCAACTGAAAAACTTACTGACAAAAGATACAAAAAAGCCAAATACCTTATCTTTAACCCAGATTCTATAGAAGATACAGGTTATATACCGGTAGCCCCTATGATAGCTATGGCAAAAGGCCTGCTTATATTAAAAGACTCAGGCCAGCAGGAGCTAATCCTTGCCTTAAAGAATCTTTCACTTCAGCTATCAAGACAGCTTATGAGGCAGGATATAGATCAGATATTAGAAGACTATTTAATTAATGGTACATTTGCCTTAAGGCTCCCGGCGCCAGAGACATATGATGTAGAGAAACTGGAGAAGCTCCAGCGCGCGGCGCTCGCTGCCTTAATCGCAGCGTAAAATTTTAGGGTCAGACCTTGCTTATGTTAACTACGTGTAAAGGTCTGGCCCTGTGGATGCAAATAAAAAACTCATACCTGGCGGGAGAGGAGGAGGCTATGGGAGACCGGAGAAAGTATAAGAGGTATGAGGCCTTACTCGATACGCTGTATACCAGGTATACAGGCTTTATCAAGGTGTATTCCAACGGTGATTCCAGGAATATCAGCCTTGGCGGCATGAGTCTCTTTGTGAGTAAGCTCATACGTAAAGGTGATGAACTCTTTGTCGAGTTCGAATCGCCCCGCGCCAAAAATATCATCGCTATTGCCAAGGTAGCCTGGGTAGATCATGCAAGAAGCGGGAAGAATCGCGCATGTGGCGTAAGATTTAAATGGGCTGCCTCTCAGGCATATCTGAGTGATTGCGTGGTATATTTTAGTAATAGCCTAAGAAATACATCTGCTAATCATGCTGCTTGATAAGTATATTCAATATATATGGCTAATTTTAACCTGACAAATCCCTGCCTGCCGGCAGGCAGGTAAACAGGTTAGAAATTTTAGATCAACGCATTTTTCTTCTATTAGAGAATTCAAACAGGAGTTATTATCTGTACGAGATTTTATAAAAGAATGCTTATTATATGATGTCAGTTCTAAACCATGCCATGATGGAGGGTGTTCAGAAAACCCGGCAATGACTTGCTTAAGACATAATTTGATATATAAAGTTATATCATGTCTGGCGTGAACCGAAACGTCTGTATTTAATTGCAGTTGCCAAAGAGGGCCCTGGCTTCGAAACTTTGCATTGTGGGCAGGTCTTAACAGCCATATCAATAGCAGCATAAACCTCTTTTTGAAGTTGACGTTATTAGATTTCTATGTTAACTTAAATATAAGATATGGGAGTAAACAATGCCATGAAAATACCATTTGCTGATAAAAAGAATGATATGATACTAATTTGTGAGGAGAACAACATAGTCTTATTGGGCATATTCGGTTCTTTTGCCAGGGGAGAGGCCGTGGAAAATAGCGATGTTGATTTATTGGTTCGCTTCTCTAAATCTAAAAGTTTGCTTGAACTTGTAAGGATTGAAAGAATATTTTCAGAGCTTTTAGGCAAAAAGGTAGATTTGCTTACAGAAGCTTCTATTAGCCCTTATTTAAAAGATCGGATTCAGGCAGAGGTCAAATTATATTATGAAAAAACGGGATGATACCGTATATTTAAGACATATCGCGGATGCCATTACAAGAATTGAAGAATATCTTGCTGATGTTGATCAGCCGACTTTTATAAAAACACCATTATTGCAGGATGGTGTAATACGTCAGATTGAAATTATTGGTGAAGCAACGAAGAGAATATCAGTAGATGTGAAAGGGAAACATGTAAGTATTCCCTGGAAAGATATAGCGGGCATGAGAGACAAGCTTATTCACGATTATTTCGGCGTAGATAATGATGCAGTCTGGTCAACAGCAAAACGGGATATTCCAGCGCTCAAAACAGAAATAAAGCGAATATTGAAGAGTTTTATGTAAGTTCCCTCCCAATTTTAATGGTTTCTATAAGCCCCCTCAAATCTAATTTGACAAATTTACTCTAACCTTACGAAATCTGCACGAAATCGGAACAGGTGTGGTTTTATGTTATGCAGTGTAAACGATGTATCCAGTTTATTTTGTATACTATGTTACCAGTTTATACCTAAACCAAGGACAGGTCCGGTTTTATAAAGAAAAGCTCCCAAAGAAAAACTTGTTCTAGTGGTTTAGATTCCCGCTAAGAGCATGCGGGAATGACAGCAAGTAGGAGCGGCCTCTGGCCGCGAAAAGAATGATTTCTCGCCGTAAGAGACGGTTCCTACATCTCCAATATAATATCTTAGCAGTGATCATCAGAATGTTAACCTGGCAAATTTTCCGCAATAGGTGGATCAATCTCTGGCTGAAAACAGGGTAGAAAGTATCTGAAAGTATTATAACCGGTAGTTCCACTTGTTACCAATATCTTGTAATGTAATTACAGAGATGTTTTTCTCTAATCTGTATGATTTTTTCCCGGGGTAGACTATCCATAGGTGGCATAGGTCAAGATCATTAGACGATATTCTCATAGATTTTGTTATTTTTGGGGCATCGGCATATTTAAATTCTATACCCCAATTTTTCCCTTTGTCTTGCCAGAAAAGATCCAGTTCAGCTCCGGCATGTGTTTGCCAGAAATATAACTCTTCATCGCGTTTATGTAAACTTCTGGCGACACACTCAAGAGCAAAGCCTTCCCAGGACGCGCCTAGTTTATTATGAGAGAGAAGCTCATTTTTACTTCCTATAGACATAAGAGAGTGGAAAATGCCCGAGTCTCTAATGTAAATCTTCGGACGTTTTATGAGACGTTTTTTTGTATTAGTATTCCATGGCTGCAAAATCCTAATCATAAAAGTTCCTTCTAGAATATTTATGTATTTTTTTACGGTCATGTCTGATATGCCGAAAGAACGGGCTACTTCTGAGTGGTTTAATATTTGTGCGTGATAATGACTGATCATAGTCCAGAATTTTCTAAGAGCGCGCGCGGGCACAGAAATTCCCAATTGTGGTATATCTCGCTCAAGAAATGTAGTTATGTAATTTTCAAGCCAGAGAAAAGATTTTTTTGACGAAATTGTTAAGTATGATCTTGGAAAACCACCTCGAAGCCATAATTTTTGCAGGTTCTCTTTTCCTATATCGCAAAGAGTGAAGCCCCCTAGCTGATAATAGCCGATTCTCCCGGCAAGCGATTCCGAACTTTGGCGTATGAGGTCTCTTGAAGCGCTCCCCAATATTAGATATTTCTGACTCGGGTTTGTGTCAACAAGATAACGAATAATTTTAAATATATCTGGTGCCCGCTGTATCTCATCTATTACTATCAAGCCTTTAAGATCCTCTAGCGATATTTGGGAGTTATCCAATTGCGCCGCGTCTCGCGGGTTTTCTAGGTCAAAATAATGTTTGAAGTTTAATTGATTGGCTAAAACAGTTTTTCCACATTGCCTTGGTCCCAAAATAGCTGTAACAGGGAAAAGGGAGACGTGTTTTTTGATATCTTGAATATCATTTTTTCTTTTAATTAGCCTGTTCACACTATAAATATATACTATATTCATGGAAAAATCAAGCCCAAAGTTTGAAATTTCAATGAAAGTCTGATTAGGCAAGCGTAAAGAAGCGCGGAAGTTTTTTTAGCGCTTAAAAAACCGATCCAATCTGACAACCTTCCACCTTAGGCGGATCAGCCTCCGATTGAAATCAGGTTAGAATAGAGGGATTACCCGCACAAGATTGGATGGCTTTATTCTAATTATAATATAAGTATATTCATATATAAGTACATAAGATTTAGGACCGGTTCTTGAGCACGAGTATCTGTACGTGAGAACCGGTCCTATTCAATAGACAGCCAAAAAACACCTTCGGGGACGTTGTTCAATCGGGGATTGTCGTGCTCAAACAACGTCCCCAGCGCATTTATTAGTGATTGTGTCATATATTTTAGCAATAGCCTAAGAAACAAATTTGCTAGTCATGCCGCATAACTTGACAGATCCTGTCAGTAGGTAGGTCCGTTTTTACGTTATATAGTGTAAACGATGTATCCGGCCTATTTTGTATATTATGTTACCAGTTTATACCCTTGTGTGTGGATCCCCGCTTTCCAGAGCGGGGATGACAGAAAAATAAATCCAGGACAGGTTCGGTTTTATAACAACACCACAATATCAATCAAGCCCGGTCCTTGAGCACGAACGGTTGTTCTCAAGGACCGGGCTTGGCAGTACTAGGTATAGAAAAAGGGCGCATCATATTAGTTTATCAAAAAAATGAAGATTGTAATTTAAAGTGCAACAATTAGGAGCTTAAAAATAAAGCTCCACA
>JBHPDT010000028.1:0-21841 GCA_042577545.1 Candidatus Omnitrophota bacterium
TTGAGGTAGGGGACAAAGGTGAAAACCTTTTCCTACTCTATTTCTGTGCTAAAAAAGAGACCTGTATGAAATTACATCAGAGCCAACCTATCATTTATTTCTGTACCGCCATATTAATAATCCAATTTGCTATTCCTGTCAATATGCTTTCAAGCTCAATTAGCCTTGATTCTCTTAGGCCCATCTCACACAAACTGAGTCAGAGACTGATAGATGCACCTACGCAGATAGGCGAAGGAGACGATGCTTTACCATTACCCAATCGCAAGGTTGCTCAACCTATGGAGCGCTCTAATGCTATTGATGGACATCCAAGTGAATTAACATTTGAGAGCTATGCTGATTTAGCCAAAGGCGGTTGGGGAATTGTGGGTATAGAGGCGACTGCTGTTGAGCCTATGGGGAGATTTGCAGAATATGGTTATTCACGTGCGCGCTATCCTCAACTGAGATTTGGACCTGAATATGCTGAGGGCTTAAGAAAAAAGGTGGAGCATATTCGTGTCAATAGTCCTTTTGGTGATAAGCAGGTTATCTCAATTCAGCCAAATCACTCAGGAAGCATCAGTGATGGACGATACTCTAAAGTTCTGCGTACCTACCTCCCAAGAAAAGGCGATCCTGATAATACGCCAGGAGAGCTTTTGATGGATGAAGATGTTGAGCCTATAATAGAATCTTTCGTACGGGCCGCTAAGATGGCCTATGATGCAGGTATCAACATTGTAGATGTAAAGGCCTGCCATGGATATCTACTTAGCCAATTTTTGCGTCCAGCTAATGAGGAAAGACCAGGATGGAGTTACGGAGGGAGTCTTAAGAATCGTCTTCGCATAGTTGAAGAGATTATCAGCCGCATAAGGGATGAAGTTCCTGATAAGAAATTTAAGATAATGGTGAGATTCTCAGTATATGAAGGAGATAACATGCCTGGTGGTATTGGTGCTGTCAATGCAAATAGCGCAGAGATGAGCCTTACTGAACCCATGCTTATGGGAGAGTGCTTTATTCTTGCCGGAGCAGATATTATTAATGTAACAGCGGGAATACCTAAGTTTAATGCTGATCCATGGGTCAGACCAACAGAGAGACCAGAAGGCATTGAAGTTCAGGATGAGGAAGTTACTGAAGACTCAGACCTCTTATTATTTCACCATTTCTTATTTCAAAAAGCGTTTAAAGATATGTTACGCGGTATGCGTAGAGAAGATGTTGCTGTAATAGGAAGCGCTTATAGTGTTTTTAGGGAAGACAGTGAAGTCATAGCAGAAGATATGCTAAGAAAAGGTTTTGTTGATCTGATCGGATATGGAAGGGCTACTTTACCTGCTGATGGGGAATGTATACAGTGTAGCAAATGCAGTGCTTTGCTTGTAGATCAGGTACCGGTCGGGTGTACGCGAACGGGTAAACTATATAGACTTCTCGCGTTTACCAGAGGAGCTGTTAAAATCGCTCTCCTTAAAGGAAACCCGGAAAAGGCAATAGGAATTATAGAAAGATGGCGAAGTAAAACACCTCATTTTGGGCAGGATACACCAATAGTCAGGTATATGAACACATTTTTAGCTAAGCAGATGTTATTAGCAGTTGCTGACGCTGCAGAGGAGATCATAGACAATGGACTTGATCTTGTCTTTGATCAAGCAAATGAAGATCAAAGAGATTTTGAGGCAATTCAGAGGGTTGGTAAAAAGCTGCAATATCTTGTTGGCAATTTGTCAGCGATAGCAGAGGCTGCGCATATAGATGATAGTGGCGTAAAGGGTATGCAGCTTATATCCGCGGCTGGTTTTAAGCGACCGTTAGAAGTTCTAGCGAAACAGTGTGTGAATTTTAATAGGGTGAGGTATGGTACGGAAGACCGCGCTCAGGTAATTGAGGATCGCAACCACAATTTATTAAGTATAACATGTGAGATCAGAGCCACATTAGGCGCTGCCTCGACTCTTATACGGTATCCTCAGGTAGATTTTGCCATGATTAAAGCCCGGCGTGCAGTCTCTAGACCTGCGAATTTGCTTAATCTTGAGCTTGCTTATTCGCAAGATACCTATCCTATCCCACCGATCAATGAGTTTCTTGATAGATCTAGATCTGCTGCCTACTCTAATGAAGTAGAACTTAATAGAGATCCTGCATGGACAAGAGAAATTACAGACATGCATGCTCGTATGAACCTAGTAGATAAAGAGGCTGTAGATGCTATCTTGCTGGAGTATGACGATCTGCTAGTACCAGAAAACATTGTGCCTGTTATTACGCCAATGAAGAGGGTTGATGGAGGGATCCAAATCGATAGAGAGAGCATAAGAAGCCTGCTTGAATATCTTAAATCTATTGGTGTAAAGTCCTTACTTGTTATGGGGGCAACAGGTGAATTTAAGGATCTTTCAAATGATCAGCGCATTGAAGCAATAAGGATATTTGCAGAGGAGTCTAAGGGAGATTTTAAGATATTCGCTAATGCAACAGGCGATAGTGAAGGCGAGACCATAAAAAACATTAAAATCATTAATGATCGGATTGACCATATAAGTGCGATAGTTGTGGCACCTTTATGTTATCTGCATAGGAATGATCAAATAGCGTCTCATATCCGTGGCATAAAATCAAAGTTGCCGCTTATTCTCTATAATAACCCTGGAATCCACAAGAATGTTGGCTCGAGCATAGACCCTGAGGTTGTTGGAGAACTTAATGAGTATATAGAGGGGATAAAAGATAGCTCTGGAGACCTCAACCTTCTTACATCATACACTCATCATACTAGGGTCTATCAAGGAGATGAAGGAACAATATATGAGGCCTTAAAGCGCGGTGCTATTGGATCAGTCTCATCGATGGGTAACTGCCTAGGTCTTCCGCAGCAGATCTTTGCTGCAGGGGTATACATTAATGGCCTTGAAAGCCTGCAAAATAAGATTGTAGAGTATAGATACGCCTTAACCGCAGGTGGTAAAAAGATACCAGCTGCTCTTAAGCATTATCTATGTATGGCAGGCATTATCGAACGTCCGATAGTTGCAGATCAAGAAAAATCACTCTCTGATCATGAGAAAGATCTAGTTGAGGAGGTCTTAAAAGAGCAGGATAGAGTAGGGGCTCTTTTCTTGGATAAAGCGGATACACTAATAGAGGAAAGAGACGACGCTGTTATTGATGAAGAGACTCTCGAACTTCTAATTAAAACTCTCGAGTCCGGAAAACGGGTATTTATCGTAACAGCTGATTCTAAGTACGACGCCCTAAAGAAGCAACTTATAATCCCACTTACTACCGCGCTAAAGGCACGTGGTCAGATGGAATTGATCAAAAGGTTTAAGCTTGCCCATGCTAGAAAGATCGGTCCTGAGCAGAAAAAAACAATCGATCAACTTTATACGTATGCTGAAATTGATTCTGATGAGGGTTATGAAGAATATAATCTACAGCTGGTTGCTGAGCCTGAATGTGAAGGCATTATAGATAAGGGTAAGGCCATTGAGCTGCTTGCTAGGCAGTATAATGTTAATTCAGGAACGGTTATAGTAGCTACTGATTCATTAAAGGATAGGCCTATGTTTGCGGCTAAACTCCCATTTGGCGTGCGAGCTGTAAATATCTTTCTGGGAGATGAGGACGAACTGTTGGCAAATCCGATTGAGCATGCAATAGTGTTTGCTGTACCGCCAGAATGCAGGTATGTTGCAGGTTGTAAGGTAATTATGCAAGATCTGCTGCGTATAGATAGAAAAAAAGGTACATGGCGTGGGATGACGGCGTTTCGTGAATGGAGAAGCATAGTAGCTCCTCTTCCAGAGACCGACCCTGTCCCAGTGCCTACCGTAGCTGATATGGCCACTGCCGGGGCTGCTGCTATTAACGCCATCTCCTGCGCAGCATAAGAACTTACGATACTCCGATTGCACTCCCCCCTATTTCAACCTGACAGGATTTGTCAGGTTGGGAATTAAAAATTTTTTTATAAAAATAGAGATAATTTGTTGTCTACTAAGTATGATAGTGATATAATTAGCACTATAGTACTTATATATAAAAAAATGGGGTGGGGATGAATAAAATAATCTATATCATTATATCTGTCATAATAGTATCTTTCCTTCCAAATAATCTCTTTGCTGCTGAGGATATTCCCGAAAAGAGCAAGATGGATGAGGCCTTATGGTTTTATCAACATGAGAATTACGAAGAGGCCTTGGTGCTCTTTCATGAACTTGATAAAGAAAAACCTGTAGATAAGACCATTGAATATTATCTCGGAGTCACGTATAAACAACTGCAGGATTATACCAGTGCGCTACCACATCTTGAGGCTGCCGCAGAGCTTGATCCGACCAACCAGGTAGCTATTATTGAGTTAATAGATCTATTATATCAATCAGATAAGATAGATGAGGCAAAAGAATGGATCCAGCGCGCGGAGGATAGGTCGATAAATCCAGGTCGAATAGCCTTCTTTAAGGGGCTTGTGCTACTAAAAGAAGGTGAAGATCCGCAGGCTACAATAGACGCTTTTGATTTAGCTGTAGAGAAAGACGAATCGCTTAGCGAAACCGCGCAGTACTATAAGGCGCTTGCGCAAGTCCAGCAGAAGAATTACAGAGAGGCTAAGTCCGCGTTTCGTAAGATAATCACCGCGGATCCGGCAACAGATCTGGCGGCATTTGCTGATGAGTATATTGACGCGATCAAGATGACCGAAAAGGCTCAGAAACCTTATAGGGCTTATTTTTTGTATTCCCTACAATATGATGACAATGTAATTTTAAAACCTACTGATGATGCGCTTGCTGGAGGCGTTGGGGAGGAAGATGACGGAAAGAGTTTATATAAAGGATATGCTGAATATACATATAAACCATTTAAGAATTTTGGTCTAAAAGGTGCCTATGATTTTTATCTTACAAAACATTTTGATATGGGTTTCTATGATACATTAAGCCACGACGTTTCTGTTCAGCCGACCTTTTATCTTAAGAACTCAACCGTTGCGTTTCCTGTGAATTATAACTATGTTGGTATAGATGACCGGCGTTATATGGAGAAAATAGGCGCGGGCAATGTGAATAACATAATGTGTGGTAAAACAAATATGGCGCAGATTCATCTGCAATACTATAATAAGGATTATAAGTGGGATGTAACGAATGCTGACAACAGAAGGGATGCTGATGAATATAAGGGCGCATTGGCATGGTACTATTTCTTTGGCAGAAACAACAGTGGATTCCTGAATTTTCGATATACACTAAGCTATGATGAAGCTCGTGGGAGCAACTGGGACTACCTTGGTAATCGCTTTACCTTGAGCGCCTCGGTTCCTGTGTTTAAGAAGCTTAAGTGGTTTGTTGTAGGGGATTACTTCAGGCAGGATTTTGCGAATACTGATTCGGTCTATAATGTTGAGCGTGATGATAATGTATATACAATTTCAAATCTTCTGACATATAACATATATAAAAACGCAGAAATGCAGCTGCAGCATACTTATGTCGATGATGACGCGAATATAGGGGTCTATAAGTATGACAAGCATATATATAGCGTGGGCGTAAAAGTTGATTTTTAGGGGATAAATAATATATGAAAACAATTTACATATTGACAATTTTTTTAGCAGTTCTTTTGATATGTGTTACCTCCCATGCCCAATCCGCCACCCCCGTAGGCAAGATCGCCTATATTGAAGGTGTTGTTGATATCATGCATGCTGGATCTGATACATCCATAATCAATCAAGGCCAGGATGTATTTATCGGTGACCGCATAAGGACCAAGAAGTATTCAAAAGCTGAAATCAAATTTAATGATAAGAGCGTAGTAAAGATAGCCCCAAGCACATGCATAATAGTTGATAAGTACCTCGTTGAAGATAATAAGAGAATAGACGCCAACATCAACTTAACCAGGGGGAAATTACAGGCTGTTGTAGCCAAGACAGGTAAACCTGATACATTCATTATTACAACACCCAATGCCACAGGCAAGGTAAAAGGATCCAATATCTTCGTATACTTCCAAGCTGGTAAGACAGGCGCCTTAGTTGATGAGGGATTAATGAGTTTAACCACTCACGCTCTTCCCAAAGAGACAGTCAAGATAGGAAAAGGTGACTACTCTATATCGTCATTTGATAAAGCCCCTATTGAGCCAAGACAATTCTTTGAGGCTGAGATTAAGAGCCATAAAAAAGATGTCGCCCCAGCTGTTAAGAAAAAATGGGTCTTTCAAAAAGGCGCGACCCAGATGACAGGGCTTATTACAAAGTTAAGCGGGGATGTTCAGGTATACAAGAAAGGCGCCTCTGATTGGCAGACAGCCCAGCCAAGACAGATTATCCAGGAAGGTGATAAGCTCCAGACCCAAGAGACAGGTAAAGTAGAACTGCGCCTAACCAACGGAAACACCATATTCTTACAAGAAAAAACCGAACTTATCATAACAAAGATGCGCTATGATCCAAATACAGGCTCATATCAGAATGAGTTTGAATCAAACAGAGGAAAGATAAAGGCTGTTATTGAAAAACTGGGTGAGGAATCTACCTTTGAGATAAAGACACCAACATCAGTATGCGGAGTTGAAGGAACTACCATGTTCTTAAATATACAACCCATATCAACCCAGGCCTATTATGAAGGTGGCGCAGGAAGAGTTAGGAATACAATATCCGGCGTAACTCAAAGAATAGGTCCTGGTCAGAATACTCAATCCGGCATAAATGGTACAATAACTCCACCTGTATTTACCACATCTGCTCAAAGAACTTCTATGAACCAGAGATGGGGTGGCGGCACTGTTATGGATGGGTACTCCACCCCAACAGGATCCAACACAGGTACCCCTCTTGGTATTGGAACTACACCGGGAACTGGTACGGGCAGCGCCTTATCAACAAGCGCTAACACAACACAAGATACACTAAACACTTCACTAGACACTCTTACATTCAATGATGTGCATTCGACTACTAGCTCGACTGTTACGAATATATACGATAACAGCCTAACTGAATTAGGTGTTGGTACAACATTTGCAGATTTTACTTCAGGAACTGCGCATTTGATTCTTAAAAGTGACAATAGTTGGTCAGCTACGCTAGAAGGAGTTTTATATACAGGAGCTACACCTGGTTCTAATTGGAGGATAATATTCGAAACTTTAGGACCTTCGCCAATTGACTCTCTTTTGCTTCAAGATGATGGTGATGGTGGTTGGTCTGATTTCTACTGGTCAACAGAGGGTAATACGCATGTTTCTGGTAGTGTCAACACAATGAGTCCTGCAAAAAATATTTCTAGTACAGTAAACTCTGCTAGTGGAACATATTGTACAGATACATGGACATTTGAAGGCAAGGCTACCGGGGAATGGTCAGAATCTTTTTAGATTTCTCAACCAAGGGGTGTAAAAAATGACATATATGAAACTATTTGCATGTTTATTAATGCTAATCTGTGTGGCTACTTACGCCCATGCCCAATCCGCCACCCCCGTAGGCAAGATCGCCTATATTGAAGGTGTTGTTGATATCATGCATGCTGGATCTGATACATCCATAATCAATCAAGGCCAGGATGTATTTATCGGTGACCGCATAAGGACCAAGAAGTATTCAAAAGCTGAAATCAAATTTAATGATAAGAGCGTAGTAAAGATAGCCCCAAGCACATGCATAATAGTTGATAAGTACTTCGTTGAAGATAATAAGAGAATAGACGCCAACATCAACTTAACCAGGGGGAAATTACAGGCTGTTGTAGCCAAGACAGGTAAACCTGATACATTCATTATTACAACACCCAATGCCACAGGCAAGGTAAAAGGATCCAATATCTTCGTATACTTCCAAGCTGGTAAGACAGGCGCCTTAGTTGATGAGGGATTAATGAGTTTAACCACTCACGCTCTTCCCAAAGAGACAGTCAAGATAGGAAAAGGTGACTACTCTATATCGTCATTTGATAAAGCCCCTATTGAGCCAAGACAATTCTTTGAGGCTGAGATTAAGAGCCATAAAAAAGATGTCGCCCCAGCTGTTAAGAAAAAATGGGTCTTTCAAAAAGGCGCGACCCAGATGACAGGGCTTATTACAAAGTTAAGCGGGGATGTTCAGGTATACAAGAAAGGCGCCTCTGATTGGCAGACAGCCCAGCCAAGACAGATTATCCAGGAAGGTGATAAGCTCCAGACCCAAGAGACAGGTAAAGTAGAACTGCGCCTAACCAACGGAAACACCATATTCTTACAAGAAAAAACCGAACTTATCATAACAAAGATGCGCTATGATCCAAATACAGGCTCATATCAGAATGAGTTTGAATCAAACAGAGGAAAGATAAAGGCTGTTATTGAAAAACTGGGTGAGGAATCTACCTTTGAGATAAAGACACCAACATCAGTATGCGGAGTTGAAGGAACTACCATGTTCTTAAATATACAACCCATATCAACCCAGGCCTATTATGAAGGTGGCGCAGGAAGAGTTAGGAATACAATATCCGGCGTAACTCAAAGAATAGGTCCTGGTCAAAATACTCAATCTGGCATAAATGGTACAATAACTCCACCTGTATTTACCACATCTGCTCAAAGAACTTCTATGAACCAGAGATGGGGCGGCGGCACTGTTATGGATGGGTACTCCACCCCAACAGGATCTAATACAGGCACTCCTCTTGGTATTGGAACTACACCGGGAACTGGTACGGGCAGCGCCTTATCAACAAGCGCTAACACAACACAAGATACACTAAACACTCCACTAGATACCCTCACCTTTAATGATGTGCATGGAGCTACTGCATCATCTCGAGCAGCGATTTATAGCGATTGTTTGACTTTTTATGCAGCCAGCCCTGGTTTTGATAGTGTTAGCGACCAGACTATAACGCTTTATGATGATGGTACATGGTCAATGCCTGTATCAGGCTATTGGGGTAAGTATAATACACCAACTGGTACATGGACGATCACACTGGATAATACACTGACATCGAATGAGATAAACGTTGGTGCAGGTGACCCCCCAATAACATCAAATTGGTCAGGCACAAACTGGAGCATTGATAAAGTAGATGGAACGATTGGATTTTTTACTCCTAATAAGATTCTCAGCGGCACAGCATCAGGCACTTATGAAGATCCTGTTGGTGGAGCCGGCAATGGTTTGGTTTCCGGAACTTTTAACGGAACAGCTTCGGGTAGCTGGGAGGCCGATAACCCGGTATGATCTATAAAGGAGATAGCTATGCAGCGAATTAATCCAATAAAATCACAAGAAGCAACTGGTAAAGCTAAAGAATTGCTTGGCGCAGTGGAAAAAAGTATGGGTATGGCGCCAAATATACTCAAGACAATGGCTAATTCACCATCTGCCTTGGAAGCGTTTCTAAATATAAGCGGGGCTCTCTCATCAGGCGTATTATCAGCTAAGATTCGTGAACAGATAGCCCTTCTAACCGCGACGATAAATAAGTGCGACTACTGCCTTGCAGCGCATACCTTTATTGCTAAAAACCAGGGTATAAGTGAAGCAGCTATAGATGAGGGAAAGAACGGCGCTTCCAGTGATAGCAAGACTGATGCGATCCTTAAGTTTGTTCGCGCTGTTGTGCAGAAGAAGGCGGTTGTTGATGACTCTGAAATAGCAGCTCTTCGAGATGCTGGCGTATCAGATGAAGAAATCGTTGAGATAATCGCAAATGTTGTCCAATCCATCTTTACCAACTAC
Source organism: Candidatus Omnitrophota bacterium (assembly GCA_042577545.1). Classification (GTDB taxonomy): domain Bacteria; phylum Omnitrophota; class Gorgyraeia; order JABMRG01; family JABMRG01; genus JBHPDT01. Next base: position 9,737 of record JBHPDT010000028.1, read on the forward strand.
TTTAACCACATCGTAAAGACCGATATAGACTTCCCGCGTTAGGATACTAACGTAGGGGACACTTTCCTTTCTGGACAATAACCTAGACTATCTAGAAAATGTCCCCTTAGTTTGTTCAAGCCCGGTCCTTGAGCACGAACGGTTGCTCTCAAGGTCCGGGCTTAACCATGTTTTTTTACTTGACAAAAATTAGCGGGTATATTATAGTAGTTGCTGGAAATAAACGTAACATGAATAACGAGGAGGAAAAGATATGAACGGCATTTTTAGAGTAAACAGCTTGTGGTACGTCATCATACTATCAACTTTGTTGCTTGTTAGTTCCTCATATGCATCAGAAAAATCAGATAACGTAGATAGAGCGAGTGTTCCAGATCTATTTTCGCCCAGCGGATGGGAAGGTGATCTTCAGTCAGTGAAGATAGAGTATGAATGCCCACTTAAACCCCATAGCGGTCAGTACTGCCAGAAGTGGACTTATAGTGGTGAGCTTTCAGATGGCGCAGGATGGGCTGGCGTCTGCTGGCAATATCCTGCAAATAGCTGGACGAGGGAAAAAGGCAGGGACATGTCTGCCTTCACCATACTTTCATTTTGGGCGCGCGGCGAGAAGGGTGGAGAAGTTATTAGCTTCCGAACAGGTGGCGGAGCAGATGAGTTTTCAAAGATTCAGGGTCCGATCAAGCTGAATACTGATTGGCAAAAATTCTCCTTCGATCTTGCTAAAGATAACCTATCTAATGTGCAGAATGGTTTCTGCTGGTCTGTGCAGAGAATGGATAATCCAGATGGCTGCGTCTTCTATATTGATGATATGAAGTTTGAATAGAAAGTTTTTTTTGAATGTTCGGTGCTGAATTCTTTTCCCGTCTTTTTGAACTTAAGGCTCAAACGCTTGTCAACCTCACACCAAAAATAGGGGACATTTTCCTCCAGGTTGTTTTCAATCGCGGAAAGTGTCCCCCCTTGTAGTGTGGGTTGACGCTCTTTCGCCATAAGTTCTAAAAAGACATTGGGAAAAGAATTCTGAGGCACCTCTCATTTCAAAAAGAAACTTTTAGTTTTTGAGTCGTTTTTAGTTGACAAACTGTATCGATTCTGATACAATACACTACAATTAAGAAAGTTATAACAATCCCTGGCAAAAAAAGCTAGGGTTTTTTCTATCTATAGGTAACTTATGATTAAAAAAATACTATTACTATCTGTAAGCCTTATATTGTGTACGCAAAACTGCACTTTTGGTCTGCGTCCAATTGCGCATAAGAACGCCCCTGCGCAGCAAGCCCTGCTTGGTAAGACTAAGTCATCATCTGCTGGAAAGGTTGAACAGATCAAACTCAGTAAGCAGGCAGAGGCGGACTTGCAGAAGTTGATAGAGCTGGACGATGTAATCAAGGAAAAATACGGGCGAGTTGTAGAGATTGGTTTATACGGGATTTTGAAAAGCCCCTATGGTAAAAAAGAGATCAAGGAATTTATCTTACCTGATATAGACAATATTCTTATAACAGATCCGATGTGTCTTTATGCCAGCAAAGTTAATAGAATGCTTGACGACATAATGATATTTGGCGGAGAAGCTTGGATTCAGATGGTGGGAGAGCAAGTACATGTTTTTGCCAAATGCGTGAACAATAAGAGTGAATCCAGCTTGCTGCTTAAGGGTATTATACCTGAAGAGTTGGGTTTAGAATATTTAATAGATAGGAATTGTTTGAGACAGGCTGTTGAGCGGTCGGCTAAAGATTCTGCGCCAGATGTCATAGATGATCTTCTGCGCTCTGGACATAAGCTTCCATTCAGAGATGACTGGGACCTGATTACAGATGAAAGAGGCGCAATGTTTTGTAAGGAATTCCTAAAGAAAGCGCTTGCTAAAGCAGGCGATGATTGTGAGATTATTGAGATCCATACTCACCCTGCAGCAGGTAAGGAAGAATGTGCGCAATGGCTAATGAAGAGGATAGGGCAGATCCGAACCAGAATCAATTCACAAAGACTGAGAGCTGCTAAGCTCAATAGTATTACAGATGCTCTTATTTCCGATCTCTTAGAGGCCTTTGAGCTAGAGGGCATAACTCCCAGCAAACAAGATATCTTAAACAGATGGAGGTCAGAGCTGCGTGTAAGCGCAGGTTTAGCTGCTGATGAAGACTTGGATAAGACGCAAGTAAAACACGTAGGTATAATCGGAAAAAGGCACCTACCAACAAGTGGGCGGCGACTTCTTGTGTGGCCGCGTGATATATTCTGGTATCCACGCCGGACAGAAGTGACAGATGGTGACCAATGGTCGATAATGCCAACATTAATCCATTTTAACCTCTGGCTTATGATACTAGAGAATAAGTTACGAGCCGCAGAACCTGCCTACAGATTCTCAGATGGATATGATCCAGTATTGGTTGAGAAGCAGGAGCAAAGAAACCGTGCTGAATATATCCCCCCTCTAGAAGAAGCGATCAGCTACGCTCTAAAGAGTTTTCGAGGATTAGCCTCTGTAGCAAGTTTAGACTTTACATTTACTGCTAAAGCCTCAAGCGCAGGGAAGGGCAAAGGTAAATATTATAATAGTCGATTTGATAGAGATAATGCGAGAAGAAGAGAGAAGTACGGCCATGGTTCATCCAAAAAAGATTCGATGAAAAGAGAAACGCCAGGATACAGAGGCAAAAATACAGCAAGGAGCTTATACAAAGCGGCTCAGGGAGAAGAGAGATCCGGTCGTTTGAAAAGTGCGGCCGGGCTTTATTTAGAAGCAGCAAGAGCAAATACGGTGGCAGGAAATAGAAATGATGCTGGAAGATCATTTGTTAGCGCCTCAACCGCGCTATATAAATTAGGTAAAGGAAAGTTTCGCGAAGCTATAGCAGCGCAAAATCAAGCCCTAGAGCATAAAGTGCAGCTACATGATATAGGAGGACAGATTATTAGCTATATATCTATCGGAACAATGCATGCTGAATTAGATGAGATCGACGAGGCTCTTAAGGCATTTGAGACCGCGATAAGAATTGGAAAACAATCTCGCGGGCAGGAATACCACTATATTTCTGCTCTTGTGCGAGCTGCTACACTGCTTGCTGAGCTTGGCAGAGACGCAGAAGCTGCTGAGTTGTTTGAGGAATCTGCGACAACTTTTGAAAGCACCCTAAACAGTCCGAGTGAGGCTGCAAGATCCTGGGTCTCATGCTCATACTGTCGACGATTAAGAGGTGATAGTTCTGGCTCTGTCGATGCACTATTGAGTGCAGGCAAACTAAACAGACTGGCGAAACCTAAGCAACTGGGTTTCGCATTATTATCATATATCTATGCCATTCGAACATGTCGTAATATCGCAGACCTGAGTGAAAAGAAAAGGGTATGCATAAAACATGCAAGGCAAATTTTAGAAGAGATGATTCGTATAGCAACTGCCAGATCTGCCCTGGCATTATTAACGTGGGATAATCTCGTTGAGGATCTTGAAAAACGGTATCCAGAGGTATTTACGAAGAATATTAGAAGAGATGCACTCGAACTTTTGGCTGAGATATTATCCGCTAAGCCAAAAGCGGAGCATCCAGCAAAAATTAGAATATTTTATGCAATCTCATCATCAGCGTGATCTATATGACAAAAATCATTAAATTAATATCAATTATTCTATCAATCGCAATAGCCATTACTAGTGTTCCGACAGATGCGCTAGCTTTGCGCTCAACCTCTTATGCAAGAGCATTTCAAGTTAGGCTTGCAGCTTCTTCAGGTCCACCCATAGAGGACCCGCTAGCCAAGGATTTAAAGCCAGAGGAACTCAAGGCAAGTTCGGCAGGCAGCTTACAGTCAGTAGACCATTCGCAAGCAGAGTCTTCACTAGCCTATTGTTTTAGGATCATAAGTTATGGTAGGGGGTATGGAAGGACGATGCCGCAACTGTCCGCCTATTCAGGATTATCAGAGTCGACCATCAAAGAGAAGATAAATACACTTCTTAATCTTGGGCTAATCGCAAAACAAGAAGAGAGGTATTGTTTAAGCTGGGATCCTGAAAGTGGTATGCGTAATTTAACTAATCTTCAGTTCAAACAGGCTGTCTATGAATATCTGAATGAACCTAAGTTTAGCGGCAGAGTCCCGCCATCAAGTTATGAAGAAATTCGCCAAGATATAGATCAGATAATTAAGGGGCAGGAAGCGGTCGATATTGCAAAAGGTCTTACCGGTGACGATCTATCTCCAGAAGAATCCGTGAAACTAATAAAGACTATGGATAGAGTTCTAGGCGATGAACTTGCTATTATATCAAGAGAGCTTAAGGCAAGGGGTCAGGGTATCTATGATCCAAATGAAATACCTGTTGAAAAAGCAGACCTTCTGCTTGATGACCCCCAGCTCTGCGGAAGGCTTAGGCTTGCTATCACTGAGACGATCGTAGAAAATCCTGCTATAGTGAAGATGTTCGATGGCAAGATCGGTCGACCAATTAAGATATATTTTATGCCGGGAGATATCCTGTGGGAAGTAGATGACCATTTTATGCCGGGATATTTTTCCAGGGAGAGTAATGCCATATATATAAAGTTTGAATTTGTTAAATTTGTAATGTCTATGTACCCCGCTAATGATGATAGAGATGATAAGAAAAAGCTATTACTAGAAACTATTAGGGGTATATGTAACAGGTTGGGCGAGCAGGAGCTTGGTGAGGACAATCTATTTCCCATGAATGGTCATCAGGCAGATATGTTTGGTACCAAGAACGATTTGGATATACTTCAAACAATAAACTCTTTTGTTTTTATGAATATGTGGTTTTTGAGCGGAGAAGGGAGGCTGCGCCATTTATCCTCGGACGCATTTTTGTCTCATCTATACGGAAGCAGATTTGATGAACTATTTATCCTTGCAAAAGAAAAGCGAAGGTATGAACTTTTTCAAGAAAGGTGTCCCGCAAACTTAGCGCGCTTTAACAACTCTCATAAGACACGATTTGCCAAAGGCATGAGAGTTGAAGTCCGTCCTGGGGCAGGTTTTTATAGAGGCGGTAAACCTAAGTCATATGCATTGACCCCTGATATCTGTTTAGAGGTGTTGAATGAACTATGGGAGGAAGAGGAACTATGGGATTTCATTGATCTAAAAATTCTTATTGATAGATTTCCTGTAGCTCGTCCCTTTACTGAAGGCGTAGATATTGCTAGCCATTATAGTGATATGCTCGCCCTTCAAAGGGATGAGAACGGTATTACCACCCCATTGAGTGTAACTGTAAACACGCGTGCCTTCGAATATGAGATAGTAGGTAGAAAGAAGATAAAAGTTGACCCGGTAAGGGCAAGAAGAGACCTAAAAGAGGCTCTTCGCAATGGCTTCAGAGACTATCGTGGATCACTTATATCAGACAATGCTAGCGTAGTTAAATCTGTCAAGGGGTATACTAAATGCGCTGACAAGAGAGTAAGGGCTCTGCAATGTAAGAGTAAGCTTGTCGGCCGCTGGGCTATGTTGGATTCCACCAGCATATGGCAGATGAGTTATCTTAATTGGAAGACTGGGTATGAGAGAGAGTTTGTTGATAAGTATCAGGCATCGAATCTTAGTTCACTTATACGACCGCAGGTCCAGGAGTGCTTTGATATGCTGCATGCTAGATCAGCGATTGGTACTCTTGGTCCTGATGAGGATATCGTTATAACAGAATTATCAGCAGGTTCGTGTAAGCATGCGGAGAAGTGGCTTAAGATATTTGAGGAGACAGAAGATAGGCATAATAAGAACCTGAAGAACGGTGAAGATCCTGTTAATTTTTTCAGGCGCATTGTATTTGTAATAGCCGATGTTTCAGTTGAGGAGTTACATAAGGCGCTCGATCCAAAAAAAATGCCCTACCTTACACGCAAAAAAGGTAGAATTAAGAAGCTTATTAAAACAGAGATTGATATCAATGATCTAGCGAGGCTCGGTCTGCAAGGTCCGGAAGATCTGGCTATCGATGATGAGACCCTCGATTATCTTAGCAGATCTGTCTACATGATGATAAACTATACATATAACCTTATGCCATTTGGGCTTACCTCAAAGAGAGATGGAACTGCTTACAGCGGGTTATCGAGGGTTTTTCTATCACCCGATATTGACATAGAGTTTATTAAGAGATACAAAAAACATTTTAATCCAATTGGAATTAGAACCGAGGATGACCTGATCAGCTTTCTTGGTGATATGGAGAGATATGAGGATATATTACAGAAGAAGATGCTTCCATATTTTCTACTAAGAAAGATATGGGATGGCATATATGTAGAATCTAGATTTTTAGAAGGTACCCTCTTGCATAAGAGTGATATAATGAAGTATTCAGGTACCGACAACGTGACGCTACCATCAAATGATACATTTGTGAATAGCGTAGGCTTTATTTTGCGACATTGGCTAATGAAAAAGGAAGGCACCTTAGATGTTGTCGATACTATCATGAGAGACACAAGCGGATTTATAAAGTTTTACTGGTATCTACGCAAATACGGAATATCGCTTACTGGATGGATAGATGGTTATTATTTTCAACATTCTTTTAGGAAGATGTACGCAGACATAGATGATGCTCTTGCGCGAGATGCGCATTCAGCTGCTGCGATAAGCGAAGCAAAGGTGGATCTCGATAAAGTTAATCCTCATACTGCTATAGCCCTCACTACTGCTTCGATAATAAATGGTATCAGAGCGCGCCTAGACACCGATGGAAAAAGTGTGGATGATTCAGGTCCAGCGCCAGAATCGACAACTCAAACGATCGCAGATGCGGATTTAATAGCCTCATCTATAGCTGAAACAGTAAAGACTTTCTGTGGTGACCCCGCCCTAGCAGAGATGCTTGAAAATCTAGAGAGCGATACGCTTTTAAGTACGTGTTTATATGCATTATTGTCATATAATATAGCGCATAAAGATCTTGCAGCTGTTGAGCGAGATAGACTCATAAGATTGCAACTATTTAACGATAGCAGGATTGACGCGACGACAACACCGCTTTCTGATATCATGGGTAAAGAGACAAAGTACAAGGGTTCACTCTTAAGGTTTAAGCGCTATAATGATTTGGCATTTACTCCTGCTCAGGATGCTAGTTTAGCTCAACTTGCTCATGCTCGAAACGATCGAATTACACCCAGGCCTACACAGCGATGGAGAAGAAGAGAAGCTACCAAAGCAAAATCGAGCTCATCAGGTCTTTCTATAGATCATGTTAAACGATTTAATGTTAGCTTGAAGATAAACTCAGCAGCATAGATATATTATTTACTTGAACGTTGCAGTGATATATTGTACAATGTAGGCCTATCACAAAGATGTGATCCTGTCCAAATATTCACTACAATGAGGTAGTGCGCCGCAGAAGACGCATAAGTGCGCGTACTTATAATGCGCATTTCTCAAAATTGTTATTTTTATTATTATATGTAAAACCATCCACGACTTGGAGGATAGATAATGAGCGGAATCTTTGGAGCAGTATCCAAAAAAAATTGTGCGCAGACCCTTTTTTACGGTATAGATTACCATTCTCATCTAGGTACGGAGTATGGCGGAATGGCTGTCCTTGGAATAGAGTTTAAGCGACAGATCCACAACATAAGCCAGTCTCAGTTTAAGTCGAAGTTCTACGATGATCATAAGCTGATGGATGGTGATAAGGGAATAGGGGTTATCAGCGACTGCGATGAGCAACCAATCTATCTAAATTCCAAGTTTGGTCCTTTCTGCATTGTCACAGCAGGTCTTATCGAAAACAAGGAAGAGCTGCAGTCATATGTATTTGAGAACGGCTTATCTTTTAGCGAGGTTAGCAAAGGCGGGGTCAATACAACTGAACTTATAGCGAAGCTGATAAGTTTAGGTGATAGCATTCTAGATGGTATAGAGAAGATGTTTGCGAGAATTGATGGATCATGCTCACTTTTAATTCTTAATGAAGACGGGGTCTATGTTGCAAGAGACAGGCAAGGATATACCCCTTTAGTTATAGGAAAAAAAGACGAAGATTGGGCAGTAACTGCAGAGAGCAGCGCATTTCTTAATCTTGGTTTTAGTATAAAGAAGTATCTTCAGCCTGGTGAGATAATTCTACTAAATAGCGATGGTATGAATGTAAAGCAGAGAGGGGTTGAGGATAACCAAGTATGCTCATTTCTTTGGATCTATACAGGGTTCCCAGCTGCAAATTACGAAGGAATTAATGTAGAGACAGTTAGAGAACGCTGCGGAAGAGCGTTGGCCAGGCGCGATAAGGATATAGAAGTAGATGTTGTCTCTGGGGTACCTGATTCTGGCATTGCTCATGCGATCGGATATGCTATGGAATCTGGTAAACCCTATAGACGACCATTGATTAAATATACGCCTGGATATGGCAGGAGCTATACGCCCCCGAATCAAGAGACTAGAGACCTGGTTGCTACAATGAAATTAATCGCAATCAATGATATAATCAAGGGTAACAGAATAGTCGTCTGCGAAGACTCTATCGTACGAGGCACCCAGCTTAAGAATTTCACTGTTAAGAAGCTCTGGAATGCTGGGGCTAAAGAGATACATGTAAGGCCAGCTTGTCCGCCACTTATGTTTCCATGTAAGTTCTGCCTCTCAACAAGGTCCATAAATGAGTTAGCAGCTCGCAAGGCTATAAGAGATATAGAGGGATCGGACATTGAAGATGTGTCTGAGTATATAGATCCGACATCTGACAAATACAAGAGGATGGTAGAATGGATTGAAAAAGATATAGAGGTTACTACGCTGCGATTTCAGAACATAGATGATATGATCGAGGCGATAGGCATGCCTCGCGAGAAGTTATGCACATTCTGCTGGACAGGTGAATGCCCGGCAACAAATATATGTAAGACTAACAAAGAGGCTGATAGAGTCTGCGTAAGCTAATAATATAAAGGAGGATGCAATGGCATTAGAAATTAAGATAACAAAGAAACAGGATTATGCGTATACCGTTGAACTAAACGGTTCTCTAGACAATGAGACATACAACCAGTTCATTGCTGAAGTAGGTGAGATAGTTGATGACAAAACCAAGGCGGTAGTCTTTGACTTGGCTGGCCTCTCGTATATAAGCAGCGCTGGAATAGGGGCGGTTCTTAATACTAAAAAGGCTCTTAAGCAGAGAGGCTCTAGTTCCGCAATAGTCAATATTCAACCTCAAATCAAGAAGGTATTCGATGCAATGAAGATTATGCCAATGGTTAATATTCTTGATGATGCGACAGAAGCAGATATGTTTATTGATGCGATTATTAAGCTAGAGCTTGCGAAGCAGGATGCATAAGCGTATCGCAGCTAGACCTAGAGGATAATAATTCGCAGAATTGGTCCATGAAGAAATAGGGTACATTTAATGTACCCTATTTATTTTCCAAGCCCGGTCTAGCTGCCTGCCGGTTAGAGATAAATTACAGATCGCTGCCTAAATTCTATTGAATTTGCTATATATCTGTGATATTCTCACATAAAGTAACTAATGGAGGATATATGAGCGTAGATATAAATGCTTTACTTGATACTCTTGTTAAAAAAGAGGGTTCCGATCTTCACCTGCAGGCAAAGACTTCACCGATATTTAGAATTCATGGTGAATTAGAGTTTACTGAATCGGATCCTGTGAGCCCAGAAGATCTTGAAACAGCGATCTTCTCAATAATGAATCAAGAACGTAAAGACGCGTTCTTAAAGTCCAACCATCTCGATTTCTCTTACTCTCTTAGCGGTGTGGGCCGCTTTAGGGTAAATGTATTTAGGCAGCGTGGATCTGTAGGCGTTGTAATGAGAGCCATACCTATGGTCATACCAACATTTGATCAGCTACAATTACCAGAGATTATAAAGGATCTTGTTGCAAAGCCAAATGGTTTAGTACTTGTTACTGGACCAACCGGTAGCGGAAAGTCTACTACATTAGCGGCGATTATCGATTATGTAAATAGCAACAGAAAAGATCACATTATCACAGTAGAGGACCCTATAGAGTTTCTTCACTCCAACAAATCTTGTGTAGTAAACCAGAGAGAGCTGGGGGCTGACACGGAATCCTTTGCAGCCGCGCTAAGAGATGCGCTGCGAGAGGACCCTGATGTTATCTTAGTTGGTGAGATGAGAGATCTGGATACTATATCACTTGCTATAACCGCTGCGGAAACCGGCCATCTTGTTTTTGCAACCTTGCATACAAATAGCTGCTCTCAAACAGTAGATAGAGTCGTTGATGTCTTCCCGCCTCACCAGCAGGCTCAGATAAGGACTCAGTTAGCAACAATGCTTAGGGGTGTTGTTACCCAGACGCTATTACGCAAGAAAGATGGTTCAGGTAGGGTAGCGGCGTTTGAAATAATGATAGGTAACTCCCCGATTCGAGCGCTTATTAAGGATGGTAAGACCCATCAAATTCAGTCGACAATTCAAACCGGCAAAAATGACGGTATGCAGACAATGGATGCCTCGTTATCGGATCTGGTTCAGAAAGATATAGTAACATCTGAGGAGGCGGCTAAGAAGATAATAGATAGAGCAGCTTTTGATATCTCGTTAAAGAGTAAGTTTTAGAAGTCCTAGTGCGTTTCCGTTAGTTCATTAAAGACCATTGCATTAATTGCAGGGGTCTCTATGTTAATGCCGCATTTTACTGCATAATCCACACTATTTGTCATAGTCTGTCATAGACAGTAGCATAATGCTCGAATTAATTTTAGAGGGCTTTTTAGTGTTGAAATGCTAGCGCTCCTCATAGCTTTTCCCTTGCCAAATCTACAGGATAGATGTACAATAAAACAACTTTACCAGTCTCAATCAAAAAAACAAGGAGGGAGTAATGGCGCAAATAGCAGAACTTAGGGCATCAGATCTAAATACTGACGAATTCATAACAAAACAAGTGCAGGAGATATCGTCTTTGGTAGGTGATGGCGAGGCTATTAACGCGTTATCAGGTGGTGTGGATTCTTCCGCAGTCACGATGTTGGCCCATAAGGCGCTTGGCAATAGACTAAAGACATACTTTATTGATAACGGCATTATGAGGAAAGACGAACCACAGCAGATTGTAGATCTATTCGGCAAATTAGGTGTTCATGTGGAGATAATTGATGCTCAAGACGCGTTCTTCAATGCCTTTAAAGGCATAACCGATCCTGAAGAGAAGAGAGAAGCTGTTACTCAGACATTCTATAAAGATATATTCGGAAAGCTTGTCAGAGATAGTGGAGCGAAATATCTTCTCCAGGGAACGATCTTGACTGATATAGATGAGACTGTCGCTGGAATCAAGAGACAGCATAATGTATTTGAACAGCTCGGCATAGATCCTCAACAGGCCTTTGGGTATAAGATTATCGAGCCATTGATTCAGCTGCGTAAAGATGGTGTCAGGAAAGTAGCCCAGGCTTTAGGATTGCCAGAATCTATCTATAACCGCATGCCTTTCCCGGGACCGGCGTTAGCTGCTAGAGTCATAGGTGAGATAACGCGTGAGAAGATCGATATAGTAAGAGTCGCCACAAGTATTGTTGAGGAAGAGCTCTCTTCGACTAAGGCGTTTCAATATATGGCTATCTTGCATGAGGACAGAGTAACAGGTATGCGCAACAATGAGAGGGAGTTTGGCTATCAGATTGAGATACGCTGCTGGGAGAGCATAGACGCGAGAAAGGCAACGCCAACTCGATTGCCATTCGAGACATTAGAAAAGCTGGCAGAGCGCATGACTACGGAGGTGCCTGGTGTTGTAAGCGTAACATACAATATCGCTACCAAGCCACCATCAACCATGGAAGTCGTATAGATCTATATAAGCACCGTAATAAAAGGGGCGGTTCTAATAATCAAAAAACTGAATCGTCCCTTTTTTACCTGAATGTAATGTATTAGGTGATCTTTCGGAGTAAAAGATTGGGATTTGTTTTTTTCCTTGCAATTGTCATAAAATATGATATAATATTTATTAGATAAAAGGGTTACAACAATTAGAACCCCTGGCGAAGAGTCCAGGGGTTTATTTTTGTGCGCCACGTAACGCTCTTTGCTAATAGGTTAAAGTCCTATCAACACCGTTCC
>JBHPDT010000029.1:0-21813 GCA_042577545.1 Candidatus Omnitrophota bacterium
GATCATTTAAAAGATCATCGGCATTTAAAATATTTGGCGATGCTCTACCAAAGGATACATTCTTCCATGTTGAGATGACATATCCTCATTCAACTGATCCATCTAAGGCTGATACAGTCAAGACAACCCAGTATACAGATGCCGCGCATTCTGAGCAGATCAAGATAGATCTTCAGAAAAACTTCGTCTATGAGCTAGTGTACGGAAGAGTGCTAAGTTATGATCTTGAGTCACAGGCTATATACGGCACATTAGCAGGTGAGGGAAAGACAAGTTTCTTCCATGTCGAGATGAAAGATTACGGTTATACATATGATGATCTCACATATGATCCTACAAAAGCTAGGAAGATAGTTACAACTGAGAAAATGGGATCATTAACAGGGGATATTAAGAAGATAGATACTCAGGCCGACTTTATTTATAACTCAGTATCAGATGGCAGGGTCGTAAGCTATAACTTAATCTCAGAGGCAAGATACGGCGCAACAGCAGGAAAGTTATCATTCTTCAATGTCGAGATGTTCGACTACGGTTATACATATGATGATGGCACATATGATCCTACAAAGGCCGCGACTATAAAGACTACTGAGAAACTAGGCTCACTTGAAGGCGCTATCAAAAAGATTGATACCCAGACAAGCTTCACCTACATCTCATCATCAGATGATAGGGTTACAAGCTATGAGCTAACCAGTGAGGTAAGATATGGCGCAGTAGCTGATGAGGCGAAGACATCATACTTTAAGGTAGAGATGCAGGAGTATGGTTATACATATGATGATAGCACCTATGATCCTGCAAAGGCTAAGAAGATAATTACAACAGAGAGACTAGGTTCCTTAACAGGTGATATTAAGAAGATAGACACCCAGACAGACTTCACCTATAAGTCAGTATCAGATGATAGAGTAGAAAGCTATGACTTAGCCAGTGAGACAAGATACGGCCTTACTGAGGCAAAGACAACACTCTTTGAGGTAGAGATGCAGGATTACGGTTACACATATGATGATGGGACTTATGATCCTACTAAGGCCAGGACTATAGTAACAACAACATGGAAGACTGTTTCAGGGGCTACTTCAACAAGAAGCTCCAGCACAAAAACAGATACCCAAACAAACTTCATCTACGACTCATATGATAGGGTCACCAGCTATGACTTAAAGACAGACGCCTACTATGGTAGTACTGGGGCTGATACTAAGACTTCCTATTTTAACGTAGAGATGAAAGGTTATGGTTACACATATGCTGACAACACCTATGATCCTACAAAGGCCACCGAGATAGTTACTACTGAGAGAATAGACTCATTTGCAGGCGATATTAAGAAGGTTGACACACAGACTAACTTTATCTATATGTCAGTATCAGATGAGAGAGTCTTAAGTTACGACCTGATTACAGAGTTAAGGTATGGTGCAGCTGAGCCAAAGAAGTTATTCTTTAATATAGAGATGAGGGACTACGGTTATACATATGATGGTGGCGCCTATGATCCTACTAAGGCTAGGACGATAGTCACAACAGAAAAATTAATTTCACTTGATGGCGACATCAAGAAGGTCGATACTCAGACAAATTTCTTTTACGATTGGTATGAGAGAGCCATAGGATATGATATCCACACACAGACTAACTATCCAGATGCTATTGACCAAAAAGAGGAGACATATTCAAGGTATCAACTAACTGATTATCAGGCAGATAGGGCAGGTACAATTCTTAGAATAGATTATAATAATGATGCGATGACGTTTATTAAGCGTATAGATATCCAGCAGATCGATCTATCGGATGCGGGATCTTATGATGAGTATGGCAGACTGCTTAAGCATAAATCAAATTCTTACGCGGTCTATGATGTGCTATCTAATGATATGTTAGACAATCTTATCGTAGTTGGTAGGGATACTTATATAAGTAACCTTGAATCCACGCTTGAGGTAGCAGCTGAAACGGATATATATAATCTAGCTAAATATAATGCTGTTGAGATTATCGAATACAATTATGACCAGGCCGCTAGCATAGAAAATACCTCATATTTTATCAACGAGCTGGGTGAACGTGAGTTAGCTCAGACACAGAGGCAGTTTAACATCGATTATGATACCTATGGCAGGATGACCAAATATGACAGTGTAGTCTGCTTTGAGGGTGATGACTTTAGAACATATAGCAGGGTATTTATTAATGAGTTTGAAGGATCACATGCAAAGGATATGCTCACTGTGCGCGCCATTGAGAATACTATAACCTCTGCGTCAGATCCTCTTTCTGCAATAGATAACCTGGACATAGTAAGTGTGGACAAGACTTATGTAGCGTTCCACGATCCATACAAAAGGGCATCTATAACTGAAACAGACTCTTACGCGATCTATGGTAGAGCATCGCCAAATATTTTAAATGCCGATGATCTTTTAAATGATCTCTCTGCTCTCACAGAAGATGATGTAGATATCTCATATACGCGAGTCAGCATCGATGATTTTATAGGTGATAATGCTGTAGAAACAACCACTACTGAATACAGGACTCAAGATGAGCGGACCCATAACGATGATATGCATGTCAAAGAGCAGATACAGACGAATATCACATATGATGAGTATGGATTGGTTGATTCATATGATCTTGAATCCCGCTTTTTCAATGATCCTATAAAATATTCACACAATGAGATCTTCTACGCCCAGCTAGGGGAAGATGAAAGTGGGGCGGAGATGCCGCGTGGAAGCAGGGCAGTGATGACGCTTTCCATAGATTTAACAGACGTGGATAATGAGAATTATTGGGACTCAGCTATATTACTCAAGGATAATAATAATCAGTATAGGAGAAACGACCTATATGCTTCAGCAGACTCTGCGTTTGAATATGGAGTTCTTGTTGCATTCAACTTCCAATACAACACTGAGTACGATGAATATGGAAGAAGCGAATCCTACAATGAGTATACCGCTAGCAGAACAGGAGCCACTTCTCATACAGAAGTAGAGATCTCATATCGTGAAGGAGCGCGCGATTCGGGCTCAAGAGCGGCTAAAATGGCGACATATGCGTTAGATGAGTATGATGAGCGAATGGTACTAGATGATGGTAGTGGTGACTATGTGGACTATACTGAGCAAACTAAGATGAGGTATGAGACAGATGCTACTAGCAATGATTTCGGACGAATTAGGAGTTATACCATTAAGAGCCGCTCAAAAGAAGGGCGTCTAAGTTATAATGAAGTAGATCTTGATTATACAGGTACTGAAGATGGGCGCGCGACAAGAGTGACCACTACAGAGATCTATGAGGATGGTACGCAGACAGGTTATCATACAGAAGAACATGACTTCTCTTATTATTATGATAGGAATAGAGGCTCTGATCCAAGAGGTTTAGATACAGGTAACCTTGTTAGTAAGACGGTTGATATATTTGTTGATGGAGTAATGCTGGAGTCACAGGAGATAGTCTATGCAGATACTAGTAAGAGCTATTCTTCTAACTATAATTATCAGGGTGTTGCGCTCCAAGTCAAGACAACAAGGTATGGAGAAGACGCGAGTCTCATCGTTGCGGAGAAGAGAGTCAGGACAAGTGATGATATAGATGAACGCGGACGCATCAAAGAAGAGGCTATATATAGATATAAGAACGCTGGTATGTCTGAAATTGACATGATTGAGAAGCAAGCTGTTTTCTATATATATGACGATTATAATCGAGTCACTGATAGCGAAATATTTGTATGGGATGTAAAAGACGATGGGTCAATGCACACACCTCTCTATTATCAGAAAGTGCATAACGATAGCTTTGATAATTTTGGAAACGCCCTGCATACAACCATTTGGGAATATGAGTTCGATATACTAATTGAAGATATTATCAGCCCAGCAACAGGTTTGGTTCCGATTCTTGATCCTTCAATCATAGCAACCAGCTATAAGGACATTACTCATAGCTATGATGTTGCTGATGATGATCTAGAATATCATCTTAAGCTAAAGGGGAAGGCTCATCACACTACTACACTATTGTATGATGAGTATGGACTTGCTGGTGACCTGATTGAAAGGACAGAGGTTGATAATAAGACATTCGACAGGGTTGTAAATGTAACCTACAGAGAGGCAGGGACATATAGGTTTGATGACGGTGTTGAGACGCTTGCGACTAAGACTTACACCCATAGCAGTGACTTTGACGCATCAGGTAATGGGCAATGGCAGCACACATGGACATACAAAGGCGACGAAGAGACCTTTATTAATTATTCTGTTATACAAAATATGAGCTTTGATCATAATGGAAATGCTAAGGAACAGAAGGTGCTTCAATTTGCTGAAGATGTATCAAGGGATACCGAATATGGAACACCAGATTATTTAGCACCAATGGATATGCTTATATCTGCGAAACATATTATAAACACAAATATTGATGCAAGAGGTAATATATATGAATCGACAGTAAAGGAATTCGAATCTGCCGAGCTCATGAACAGTACCATTACCTTTAGTGATCTAATGGAGACACAGGTTATTGAATCAGCAGGATTCAATCCATATGGCGCAGCCAGATATATACAGATTGCGCGATTTGATGATGCGAATCTGCTTATATCAGTTGAAGATACCGAGGTACTGGAGTTCTATAGAGAAAAGACCCTGGAAAGCGTAACAGATACATATACAACAGAAGGTGATGTGCTTTACATTCCAGATGCAGAATTGAATATAACTGAGCTAATACCCACCCTGGATCTCTCAGAGACTAAAAGGGTGATCAATGAGAGTAGATCAGGCCTTATTGACTTTGATATATATGGAAATTCCACGTATACCCAGATATACACCTGGGGTTATGAAGGCGTCGTAGCTAAGGAACTCGATTATCAGTATATAGTCAACAATGAGTTTGACATATATGGCAACGCTATATCTAGAGATATCTGGAGATATGACTTTACAAGCGCGATAACAACTACCCCGCTTATTATGCCTACTGACGCTGACCTCCTAGACTACAAAGAGACAAGACTCTACTTTGAGGGCTCAACTGAGGTCCAAAAACGACGCGGTAATCCTAAGTTCAGTATAACCTGGACCTGGGAAAACGACACCAAGGCCAATGACTTATTGATCGATATCGTTGTCTCAGAGAATAAGGTCTTTGATGAAAAAGGTAACCCAGAGCATCAGATAGTCAGGACATATAATGATAAGGATAATTTTGAGTCAGAGCATAAGACTGGAACCACTATAACACCTAAATCTAATACCAACCTTGAGGATGAAAAACGCGTAATATACAACGATGTTATAAGCTCACGCGGCAATGCCGAATATCAGTACATATCAACATACAAGAGAGATACAGCTGGAGAGCTTAAGTTTACCTCATACAGAGAGGTCCATAACTTAGGGTTTGACGCCAAGGGCAATGTTAAGCGACAGGTAGTAGTTGATTATGCTGAGAATTCACCATCACGCACTAGTGGTGCAGATGCCCCAGAGCACAGTAAGCCTGCCCAGCCAGCAGATGAGTATATAACCTCTATTCGCTATATTATTAACAGCCAGTTTGATTCAAGAGGAAACGTAATGGAGTCAATCTCATACGAAGTTGACTCTGTAGTAAATATAGGCCTTGATACCGATAGCAATACCACTGAGAAGACAATTGTCTTTATCGAAAAACAGGTCACTCATTCAGACAGCTTTAACTCATTCGGCCTGGCTCTACACACCATAACCGAGCGCTATGACAGTGAAAATGAATTCATGGAGTCACAGGTCACAACCATAGAAGCAGATGATACCATAAGAGATATAGCCCTAATTCAGAGAATAGATAGCTACTCTGATCTAACCAGATCTAATCAGACTGAGACCCGCATGATAGTTAATAAGAATTGGAACATAGCCGATCCTACCCAAGAGCAGCTTAAGGATAACTTTGATCTTGATGGAAGGCCAAAGCTTAGCCAGGTATATACATGGGTATATGATTCTGCGGGTACCATAGAGACACTAGACTATCAGAGGATAGACTATCGCCTGCTTGATTCAAACGGTGATCCTACAGATGAGGCAAGCTATGATATATATGGCAACCCTCTCTTTAGAAGGATCTGGCGTTATGAGTTTACAGGTGATATTACCAGTGACAATAATGTAAGCTCGCTAACATATGATGAGAGCGATCCTCTTGATTACAAAGAGATCGCCCTAGACTTTACAGATTCATCCGCTATCCAAAAGCGCAAAGGAAATGCAAGGCTTACTACCACCTGGACATGGGAGGATGATTCAAAGACCGAAGACAAGCTTGTAGATATCACAGTCTCTGAGAACAAGGACTTCGATACCTCCGGCAACCCCACATTCCAGGTATCAAGAACCTACTACGATGAGGCAGATTACATCTTAGATCTAGCTAACATAAATAATCCGAATCAGGATACCGAATATGAGAATGAAAAACGCTCTATATACAATGAAGGTATAAACGCGCGCGGTAATGCAGAATATCAGTATATCAGCACTGAAAAGCGCAAAGATGGCGATGTCGAGCTTACCTTTATCTCATACCGCATAGTGCATAACAAAGACTATGATGCTAAGGGTAATGTGAAAGAGCAGGATATATTAGAATTTGCTAATCAGCCAGATAGGAATATCGCTACAGGTGAGCCAGATGATAAGAAATTTGAAGATGGTAGCGCTCTAATACTCGTATCAGCCAAGAAGATAATAAACCACGCATTTGATTCAAGAGGCAACGCCCTGCACTCAACTATAGAAGAGTATACAGATGGCTCCTTTGATGGCTCATCGATATACTTGGATCCTGCTGATATAATCGAGACTCAGGTAATACACTCATCAGACTTTGACTCATTCGGCCTAGCGCATGAGACCTATGTTATAAGATATGATAATGAAGGCAATCTTATCTCCTTAGACCATACCCATGTAGAGGAGTCTGATAGGGAGAAAACCTTAGCCAGCAGGACAGATACTTACGCAACGGATGATGCGGTTATAGTAGTTGATGAGAATGCTATCGTATCAAGCCTGATCTCACAACTAGATATTATAGAAACGAAGAGAATAATAAACAAGAATAGTGATGGCGAGGCGATATTTGATGTCTTTGGCAATGCCACATTCAATCAGATATACACCTGGGGATATGACGGTCTCCTACCTGTAGCAGTGGATTATCAGTATATAGTCAATAATGAGTTTGATGTATATGGAAATGTCATATTAAGTGATATCTGGCGTTATGAGTTTGAAGGAACTCCTGAATCGCATACAAATCCTATGGCGGTCATGGGTCCTATGCCACCCGACTCTCTGTTGAGTACAGCGAAATCATCAACGCATGTATGGGTTCCTGCACATGATCTCTCAGGAGAACCCCTTGATTATAAAGAGGTCGAGCGTGATTTCACAGATTCAACTGAAATTGAAAAGCGCAAAGGAAATGCAAGACTTACTACCACCTGGACATGGGAGGATGATACGAAGGTAGATAATCTTGTGGATATCTTAGTCTCTGAGAACAAGGTTTTTGATACAGAGGGCAACCCCACATTCCAGGTGTCAAGAACCTATTATGATGAGTCAAATTACACCTTAGACTTAGGCAACATAAATGATCCAAGCAAAGTTACGCAATATGAGGATGAAAAACGCGTAATATACAACGATGTTATAAGCTCACGCGGCAATGCCGAATATCAGTACATATCAACATACAAGAGAGATACAGCTGGAGAGCTTAAGTTTACCTCATACAGAGAGGTCCATAACTTAGGGTTTGACGCCAAGGGCAATGTTAAGCGACAGGTAGTAGTTGATTATGCTGAGAATTCACCATCACGCACTAGTGGTGCAGATGCCCCAGAGCACAGTAAGCCTGCCCAGCCAGCAGATGAGTATATAACCTCTATTCGCTATATTATTAACAGCCAGTTTGATTCAAGAGGAAACGTAATGGAGTCAATCTCATACGAAGTTGACTCTGTAGTAAATATAGGCCTTGATACCGATAGCAATACCACTGAGAAGACAATTGTCTTTATCGAAAAACAGGTCACTCATTCAGACAGCTTTAACTCATTCGGCCTGGCTCTACACACCATAACCGAGCGCTATGACAGTGAAAATGAATTCATGGAGTCACAGGTCACAACCATAGAAGCAGATGATACCATAAGAGATATAGCCCTAATTCAGAGAATAGATAGCTACTCTGATCTAACCAGATCTAATCAGACTGAGACCCGCATGATAGTTAATAAGAATTGGAACATAGCCGATCCTACCCAAGAGCAGCTTAAGGATAACTTTGATCTTGATGGAAGGCCAAAGCTTAGCCAGGTATATACATGGGTATATGATTCTGCGGGTACCATAGAGACACTAGACTATCAGAGGATAGACTATCGCCTGCTTGATTCAAACGGTGATCCTACAGATGAGGCAAGCTATGATATATATGGCAACCCTCTCTTTAGAAGGATCTGGCGTTATGAGTTTACAGGTGATATTACCAGTGACAATAATGTAAGCTCGCTAACATATGATGAGAGCGATCCTCTTGATTACAAAGAGATCGCCCTAGACTTTACAGATTCATCCGCTATCCAAAAGCGCAAAGGAAATGCAAGGCTTACTACCACCTGGACATGGGAGGATGATTCAAAGACCGAAGACAAGCTTGTAGATATCACAGTCTCTGAGAACAAGGACTTCGATACCTCCGGCAACCCCACATTCCAGGTATCAAGAACCTACTACGATGAGGCAGATTACATCTTAGATCTAGCTAACATAAATAATCCGAATCAGGATACCGAATATGAGAATGAAAAACGCTCTATATACAATGAAGGTATAAACGCGCGCGGTAATGCAGAATATCAGTATATCAGCACTGAAAAGCGCAAAGATGGCGATGTCGAGCTTACCTTTATCTCATACCGCATAGTGCATAACAAAGACTATGATGCTAAGGGTAATGTGAAAGAGCAGGATGTATTAGAGTTCGCTAATCAGCCAGATAGGAATATCGCTACAGGCGCTCCGGATGATAAGAGATTCGATGAAGATGGTATACTCGTCTCAGCTAGAAATGTAATCAATCACGCATTTGATTCAAGGGGCAATGTTCTTCACTCAACCGTTATTGAGTATGCAGAGGGAGAGTTCGATGAGACTGCTATAACAATGGCAGGTAAAGTTGAAACAAGGGTAATCCGTTCATCTAACTACAACTCATATGGCCTGGCGCTTGATACGTGGCAGGAACGCTACAACGCTGATGATGAACTTGTTGATGTTACACATACGGTCGTCTCAGAGTATTCAAGAGACAATGCGGTTACCCAGATATCATTCAGGTATGTTGCAAAAGATTCAACCCCGCAGATTGAGCTTAATGACCCTATCGATATT
Source organism: Candidatus Omnitrophota bacterium (assembly GCA_042577545.1). Lineage (GTDB taxonomy): Bacteria > Omnitrophota > Gorgyraeia > JABMRG01 > JABMRG01 > JBHPDT01. The sequence goes on from JBHPDT010000029.1 coordinate 9,483, forward strand.
GCAAATGATTTCATCCTTGTTGATCGCACATTTGTTAAGAATAAGAATTGGGATGAGGCAGATACTCCGGATAAGTGGGCAGAGAACTTTGAGTTTGGTAATCCGAAATATTCTCAGGTCACTACCTACGCTTATGATACAGATACAACAGATGAGACAGAGGTAGGTACGCTTGTAAGTTATCAGCGCATATATAACAGGCGATATGATCTTGCGCGCGGCAATGTCCTTGAACGCACAATAGAGACATATTCTGATACAGATGCAGACAATGATGAGAACTTTATCGACTTTAAGGTAATTATCAATAACTTTACAGATTATCCAGACTCAATGAGCGAGGAAGATAAGAGCCGCGCTGCCGCAAAGGGTAACCCTGCTACGACCACAACGTATATATGCGCTATCAAGGATGTCGGACTATTACCTGCAACCGGTCCAATAACCGATATAGCTATAAGCGATGATGACTTTATCAAGATGACCCATACTGTGAATCTTAGGTTTGACAATAATGGTAACGCTGTATATACCAAGACCCATTCGTTTAATAATAAAGTCAGCCTTGGTGATATCGACCCTGAAGACGCCTTTGAGACTAAAGAGATATTCAGTGAGGGCTTCGACCTAAGAGGAAATGCCCGAACACAGTATATAACAACGCACAGAGTTGATGAAGAAGGCACTGATACAATAACATCCTACGTAATCATGCATAACCTGCAGTTTGATGTATATGGCAATGTTCTTGAGCAGGTCTTGTATGAATATGCAGATGAGTGCGATCTAGGACGCCATGATTCCAGCAGCGCAGATTACGGCAAGCCATACGATGCGAATGACGACCTTCTTGTATCAGTAAAGTATATAGAGAATTTTGATGTTGATTCCAGGGGCAACAGATATCATGCGAAGATTACTGAAGTTATTGGCATAGACGGCCTCACAGTTAATAGTGATGATACCGTCACTATAAATGTTCTAAAAGAGACAAACATTACAAGGTCTTCAGGGTTTGATCACTTTGGAAACGCCACTGATATCTATGCAGAGCGTTATGGCTCAGACGATAAACTGGTTTCTATATTGCATACCCATAACTACCTTGATGAGAGCGACAGGCACAGGATAGTCCACAGCAAGAGCATGACATACTATGATTCAAGCAGATCCACGTTTATCACACCCGGAGGTAGAGGAGTATTGGATGTTGAAGAATTTGTTGAGACGCTTGCAATTGTTGACGCGCGAGAGGTTATAAATAGGAAGAAGGAGGATTCAACCATACACTTTGATAAGTATGACAGAACCGAATATTCCCAGATATATGTATATGATGTTTCCATAGGTTTGGATGACTTTGTGGTATTAACACCGGTTGAGTATCAGTATATTCATAATAAAGAGCATGATCTATGGGACAACGTAATTGTGTCAGAAACTGAATTCTATGAACTTGAACAAAGCGCTGCATTCGATGCAACTACTGACATGCAGGTGGGTGACTTTATATATAAAGAGATAACGACCCGCGAGTTTATCGATCCAGCAGGAGCATCAGAGGAAGAGGTTGACACAGATCAAGAGATTCTGTGGCGCAGCAGGCAGCAGCCTAGCAGGATCACAACGAAAAAATACGGACCTACTTTTGAGGGGGCAGGCACAAATAATACAGAATTCATTGAGAAGGTAGTGACAGATAGAAGCGAATTTAACGATCTGGGCATCTCAACAGTGCAGATGGTTTCAACGCACAGAAATACCGATGGCATAAGGGATGAGACTACAGCAGAGATAGTTACTCAGAGGGAAATAAAGAATTATAATGACGAACATCCCGGTCTCGGCCACTTCAAAGACCAGAAGATCTGGGAGTGGCGCATTTCCGACGGGTTAAATGGTGAGCCAGTGAAAGTTCTTGTCAATTACAGCGAGATAGAGAACAGCGAATTTGACATGAATGGTAATGCCAATATAAAGATCACAAAGACCTTCAGTGACGATACCATAGAAAAAGAGTTGATCAGTGTCTACAAGCTTGATAATGATAACTCATTTACTCCGCGCGGGTGGTCTACTCGCAGGATACTCACTTCATATGACGATGAGTCTCTAGCGACTGAATTAACAAAGACAGTTAGTGAGATGAGCAACTTTACTCCACGCGGCGTAGCGCGAGATGAGACTATAACAACATATGATATGCTCCTGGGCGGCGAATTCCAAAGCAGGCAGATCCTAGAACGCAGCAGCATAGATCCTGTTACGCAGAATGTTCTCGAGACAATAACCAGATTTTACAATGATGAGAATGCTCAAGCAGATGAGTATATTATGCAGGAGATACTACGTTATGATGACTTTAACCAGTTTAACGAGGCTCAAACGGTTGCTACAATAAGGTCCAATCATGCTAATGCTGCCCTCAATAATATTGTTTCATCTTATTCGATAGCTACTCTCGGTTTTGATGATCATGGCAAGTCTATGGTTCTTACCAATACGGAGTTTATGCTTGACGCTGACGCGCATCTTAAGACAGATAACTTAACACAGGCCGTCTCCGATGCGGATGATGTAATTGGGGTTACAGGTAGAATCGTTCATAACTTTACTAATGATAAATTTTATATTGAAGGTACATACGATGACGACTATAAGATTGAACCAACCAAAGATGTTATAGATGTCTATGGTATAGACGGAGTGCTGATGGGCAGGAGAGAGGTGAATTATGAACGTGATACACAGGGCAATCTTCTTGTTACAAATGCCTCCTCAACTGTGACAGGGTCACCTATTGCAAAGATAGCAGATGATGGAATAACTTATGAGAATCTAACCGTTACACTTGATATAGTTGATATTATTACAGGTGAATCATTAGGCCAGATTGAGATTCTTGAGGCTGGAGAGACTGTAACAGCTGGCGGTGATACCAAGCATGTTTGGAATGTAATATCAAGCTCGGTTGATGGCATAGAAGAGAACAGTAGGATGGCAATGGAGGATGGCGTTGATACGCTCGCAGCGGGTGAGGAGATAGTTAAGTTGATCGAGACCACGTCAACTGAATTCTCAGGCATAACCCAGTCTATTATGGATTCTTTGCAGAATATGGTTCAAATAGAGGATATCCAGAGGGACGATGACGGAAATATAACATCTATGACAGACGCGAATGGTTACACCATGCATTATCAGGACTCTGTGAGCGTGGACTTTGAAGAGCTCCTCTCGTCTCAAGGGCTAGAGAGGGAGACAATCACATTGCCAGATAACGTCTCCTCTAGCTATCAGGAGGTTGGGAGAATAACGCTTGGCGATCAGGAATTTATCGTGGAGGCGCAAAAGACAACAAATAATCATTATTATAGGATTAGCGAGGCTGGAGGTCCATTATCACATAATTGGGTAGTATACAGGAACAGAACAGGCAATCGCCTGCAGAACACATATAATATAGTTATGCACCGCTCATGGGGTTTAAGCAACAGGATGTATGTTGTCAATATTGATGATAACGGGAACCTTGTTATTACCCCGCCAGCTGAGATACTGCTTAATGGCATGCGCTATGAGGTCTCCTACAGGCCTTGGGGTCCAGATACAACTGGAAATCAGCATAGATACTATGTCTATAAGCTAAGAAATATCGACACCAATGTAGATTCTCCGCATCTTAGGCATGAAACGAATATTCAAATAACATCAACATTTACTAATAATTGGCTCTCTGAAATATTTGATATTACTTTTGGTCCAAATGAGACAATGATCCTTACGCCGCGCGAAACATCTAACAGGCCATCCTTTGTTACTGACTCCAACGGGAACGTAGTACTGCGGATGGGATATACCCCGACAAGGACTCATCACAGCGAGACAGTGTATGAGCAGAAGGGCATCATCTGTCCAGAGCATATCGGTAGTCATTACCATATGCAGATCTTTGAATATCTGCCTGGTGAGACCAACTTCTTTAAACAAACCGATTTCATCCTTGATGGTAGAAATAACAATGATGATGAGTCAGAAGAAGGCCCGAACAAGGTCTTAAGAGAATATCTCTCATTTATTGGGGAATGGCAGATACATAGAGCTGAAGATGCCTCAGATCCAGATATGCCACCAGGCACATATTATAGGGAAAATAACCAGGGCTGGAAGATCAAATATGTGAAAGTCCAGGATGAAGAGCCAAATAGGAGAGGCCTTATTAAGAGTTATCTCATACCAGTAGCCCTGTATACCCCAACTGGCGGCAGTCCTTTGGCATTTATGGATCCTAATCTCTTTAAAGATTATGGCCATTGGGAGGATGAATTTAGCAGCCCTTATTATGAGCTTAGATTCTTTGATGATAATGGTACTCATACATTCAGATATTTGCGCGGTGCTGCTGTATCAAGTCTAGGCTCTGCCTCAAATGCCAATATTGTTCAGAACGCGGATAACCCGGAGTTAAGATTTGCCGAGATAGCCAACTTCCTTGTTCAGGGATACTCATTTGAAACCATGATAGTATGCGATGGCGACAACGAGACTGAGATACCGATCGCTGTTGTAGACAGTGATGGAGTGACAGTGATCTCCTATACTAACACCGATGCCCTGGATGATTACAAGATCGACATACCTGTGTACACCATTAACGCTGATAGTATTTTGACAGTTACGATTGATGAGGTTGACTATAGATATACCGTTGACTATGACAGTTGGGGCCCTACCGACAACGGCGCTAATTACCACCATAGCTATACACTAACAAACATGGATGATCCAAGCGACAAGGCCGTCTTTAACTACAGGCAGAACTTTGCTGATCCGGGTAATATCGGTTTTCCAGAAAATACAATAAGATTGCATGGTAAGACTTTTTCAATTCGATATGACCCACGTAGTGCTCGTACTGTTCACATGATGGAGTCAATTGAGATAGATGGAAATACATTCCTTGCAACACCAATTCGCGACAATAGCGGACTTGGATATGTATTCCTATGGGATACACAGAACCAGCGTCCTGCCCAATCTTACTACAACGGTCGTTATCTATATGACTATATACGCAAGTGCACTCCGAACCTCTATTCGAACACCGATGTTAAGACAACAATGCTAAATGACCAGGCATTCTACTACTCAATTAACTACGATTCTGATCGTTCAAATATGTATAATGAATTAACACTCATGAGCGCAGGCATAGGACTTGAAACATTGGATCACAGGAATGGAAGAACGACTGATATTAGTGCTGCTGGGTTCAATATTAACGGCCAGCTAGCAAGCGCCCTTATTAATCAGGCGCTTGATGATTTTGGTGACAGAACTCATACATATACGGCAAGTGGAGGCCTCGCCAATTATGAACTATCGACTGCTGAGTCACATTCATCTGTGGCATTTAGCGCAGGTCTGCCAACTCAGCTTACTGACGCGCTGGGAAGCGCCATTGCCCAGGTTGAGTATCATACAGCCGCTGATGGTTCCACTATCGCCCGTATCACAAATTCGCAGACAGGTGAGATCACGATTACTAAGCATGACAGAAAAGGCAGACAGCTGGCCACCTTATCAGGAAAAGGCGTAAGTGAGCTATCAGGAAGTTTAAGCTCAGTAGATATCCAGGCAATATCAGAACTTGATATACAGCAGGATCCATCAAGAGACGGCATGACGAGGATAGAGGTCTTTACGTATCGTGATTATCTCAATGGATACTCTGAAATATTCTCTCGCAGTTATGTGCAGGGGCTTGATCCCCAGGCAGTCAGAACATACTCAGCAACACCTGATGGTACCAGGTATGATTATGATAATTATATGAATAACGCATTAGCAAAAGATGAGATAGAGGATATCTTCCTGCGTTATCTGGGCAGGGGAATGCTGGATTTTGCAAGGCAGTATCTGATGCTCCTTATTACAATGGGTGATCATCTTGTCAGTTATTTCCATCATAACTTTGCCAAAAACTGCGCTGAATCACGCGTTATCAACGCCCTCAATACATATTCTGAATCTGGTATCTTTGATGACAGCTCATCAAGATCCTTTACAGCTGATGAACTGCGTAATCTCTATTATGCTAATAGTCATGGCTGGATAGACATAGACACGTCCCGCGGTTCATATTATGACAATAATTTAAAATCATCAGCTCATGATGCAAAAAAGGCAGCTACAAGAATAGAATATATGCGTGACATTATGAGTGGTCTTGCAGCCTTGCATGAAGATGCGGGAGAATCACAGACCGCTGTGATATATCGAGATATAGCGGATGTATTTAATAATGCCAAGAATCCATCTAACCATAACTGGGATCCGAACTATACAAACTTTACAAAACTCTCATCACTCTTTGAAGCGCTCTCTGGATCAAGGGCAATAAGCAATGATTCAACATTATCTACTCTGTTTAAGAATATATCAACGGAGATCGCAGCCAAGACAATGCCTGATGAAATGGAATCCCACTATGATAATCACCTATATAACTATATAGCGAAAGATGAGATAGAAGATATATTTGAGCACTATCTAGGCCTTGGTAAGATAGATTTTGCAAGGCAGTATTTAATGATGCTTATAGCAATGGGTGATTATACGGTAAATTATACTAATCATGATTTCCACTACACTGCTGAGAAGCGTGTTGTAAACGCGTTGAATACATATGATGGATCTGATATATACAATGACAATTCATCTATAGCATTTACCGCTGATGACCTGCGCGATCTCTATAAGAAGGTTGGCGCTGATGAATGGATAAATATCAATACATCACGCGGTTCATACTATGCCGATAACTTAAATTCATCAGCATTCAATACCAAGAGGTACGCAACAAAGATCGAGCATATGAGAGATATATTTAAGGGTCTTGCTGCCTTGCATGAGGAAGCGGGTAATGCAGAGACCGCTTCTATTATGCGTGATCTGGCAGATACATACAATGATGCCAGAACTCCATCTAACGGAAATTGGCGTCCAGAGCGCACTGATTTTGCCAAGATATCATCACTCTTTGGCGCCTTATCTGCTGCAGACGGAATAACCGATGATTCTGACTTAACAGCTCTTCACAGCTCAATATCAAGGAAGATAACCGGTAGCTATAATGTTCATTTCCATGATGTTCCTTCAAGGGGCGCGATTGCAAGTGGAATGACATCTATGGAAAGAGAGCTGCTCCTTAACTCTCAAGGTAATGTACTCAAGTCTAATGTAACCATGAGAGAATTCAACCAGGAGATGGGTATTGACTTAACAACAACTACAGAGGCCATACTTCGCTACGACTCTTCAGGTAAGCTTATTTACAGATGGACCAAGGTTAGTGTGGATGGATATGATACAGACTACTATGGCTATCATGTAAGGATTAAGAATGAGACCGAAGAGACGCAAACCGATATAAAGTATGACTCCACTGGCAAGATGTCAGCATATGTTCTGACAAAGACAGTGAAAGGAACCTTTATTGATGAGTCAGGTTTCTGTTATAGTGAAAACAAGAGAGTGGTTACTGTCAGGGGTCCACCAACGTATGATGACCATGGCAGGCTTACCTCCTATACTGATGTTGAGACAGTAGATGATCTCACAGAGGGATATACAGGCACAAAGATAACCGAATATGCTAACATTGTTTATGATTCACTCAATTACATAGCTGATCAGGACGTTACTATTAGAGAGACCGGACAGTTTACTGTATGGCGGATAGATAGGTTACATCCTAATACAAATAATCCGGAACTTAAGAAGCAGAAATATACCGAGACCCGCAACAATACAACCACCACATCCAGGCAGGATGTGGTTTTTGACAGTGAAGGCAGGCTCTATAGCTATTATGAGGTGACTAGTGATGATAAGGATATTTCGACACTTAACCCTGATGAAACCACTACAACTGCTAAGAAGAGAACCGTACAAACACTCTCCCACAAATATACTGAATATGACAATCTAAATCGAAGATCTGACTATGAGTTTACGCAAGATACCCAGCACGATAATGGTTGGCTTGATGGCATATCGAGAATAGTAGGCTCCAGCACTTCAAACCCCTACCTAAAAATAAACTATAGCGGTAACCAGAATTTTACTGAGATATATAACTGGGTGCGCTCAAACCAGTGGAACAACTACTCGAAATATACTACTCATGTAGAATGGGTCTCCAGATTCTTTGGAAACCTGGCTAAGATAGCAGAGTTCAGGGGTGAATCTGATAAGGCACTTCAGTATAGAAGGCTCGAATATCTCTTTACTAAAACAGGAGATGAGGCTGGTACTCCGTGGCGCATGGAACACCTTAATTATACTGCTGCAGCTGCGGCGCTTGCTGAGCTATCTAATATTGAGACCGATGAGTTTGTAAAGAATTTGCTCTCAAACCTTGCTAATGATTTTTCAGGCGGATTCTCTGAACAGATATACAGGAAGGCAGGGATAGATACCTTCTACCAGCTTTATAGTCATTACGAAGGCACTGGAGATATAGAGCTTGAAAGGGCATTCTTAGGGTTATCGCTCAGCTTTGCTGGCGACGTCAATTACACATCGAATATGAAGAATTATGTTTATAATAGGCATGGCGTTGTGTGGCTCCTGCCCTATCTGCAAAAATCAAGCGATCTGACCAGGCATACTAATACATACCGCGGCATCGTATATGATACAAAGAGTCGTCAGATATCATATAAGCATACAACAACTGAGGCCTCAGCTTATCAGTCAATTGAGAATTTCTTATTCTCTACAAACAACCATCCTTACGATATTGACACGAATTCTTCTTTAACTCCGCAGCAGAGAGAGAACCTAATCGACGCATACAACGGAAGAAATGGCGGTTACTTCCAGTTTATCTTCCATAGAGATCCTACAGCCGATGAGAAGCGGTTCTGGTTAGAGCAGGCTTCGCAGTACCACATATCAGAGGTTGTCGGCCGAATGGTCGTATACGACATATATAATGATCTGCTTGGAAGGGACCCGACCGAGAATGAGATATCCCGTGCTGGTGGTTTAAATAAGCACGGTAACTGGGAATTTAGGCAATGGGGTGGCATCTATCAGCATGATATTAATGGCTATATATATCGAAGCCAGGAATTCTGGGGGGTAAAGACTAACCCTGATGAGACAGATGCTCAGGCAGAGGATAGGATAATAAGAGCGGTATGGAGAGACTTCTATAATAGAGAGATAACAGCTGAAGAACTTAACAGTACGACTGCGCAAAACATGATCAGCCGAATAAGATGGATTCGGGGACGAATAAGCGGTGGTTATAGTAACCCCTGGGACAGCTATCTTAGTGGCCATATATTCAATTGGCTTCAGGACATTAGAAATAGCAGGCAGTGGCGGGAATACGCTTCTACCCAGATACAGCATGCCTTATTGCCAAAGATATTTGGCACTGGCGAGAACCCATACCATACAAATGCGGTTGCAGCCTGGGATAATAACTTTGCCGGCAACGACAGGTGGAATCTTGACGGCGCTCTCACATGGTATATAAATAAAGAGTTTTGGGACTATACATTCAATCTCCCAACAGCCACGCATAATATCACAACTATATACAGACATGATACAACCTATGATAATTCCGATAGAGAGAGCAGCTATATTGAGTCAGTGAAGACCCTTGATGCTCCAAACAAAGAGACGATCAGGGTAAGATACAACATCTCCTACAACAATGATAATAAAGAGACCGGATATACAGAGACCGAATACACGACAGGTTATGATGCTTCAGGCATGGTGCCAAATCCTAAATTTAAGAGAAGGACCCTCCCTCTAGCTATAGATTCATTCCAGAGATCTGTGGTATCGCATATACGTTATGATTCCAATGGTAATCAGATTGCAATGATCAAGAGGATATATACTTCTGGAGGCAGGGTCAATGAAGAGGCTGTCTTAGTAAGATCGTATGACAGCCTTGGTAGGTTACGCCTTGAGGTAACAAGATCAGTAATAAAGCAGGCCAGCTTTAGGCATTCAAGGCCGCAGGAAAGCAAGGTTATATATACGATTATAAGCAACCGCAAGCTCTCCAGCACAGGCATGCCAGTTGATCAGAATATCATGAAGAGGGCCGGTGGTAGAAGGGGTAGAGTATTAAGCCATAAGAGATATCGCAAATTTGTCAGCAGGTACGGTACTACAACTTTTCAGAGTGAAGGCGGACGACGTACTTGGACCAAATACAACGCAAGCGGCAGGGCTACATTTGCCTCATTGAGAACCAATGATAATGGAACTCAGATATTCATGAAGACCTGGACCAAGTATAACAAGCTTGGCCTTACGAAATTTGAGAAGATTTATACCAGCACAATATATGTTACCGCTGATATTGATGCCAGGACCCAGAGGCTTGAGCACAGGTCCTATATATACAATAATGCAGGCCAGCTAAAGTCTACACGAAAATACCAAGTCTACTATCATAAGCAAATTATAAATAAAGCTGCGGAGCGAGCGAAGAAGAAAAAGAAGAAGGGTGGTTTCTGGAAGAAAGTGATGTTGGTTGCTCTTGTATTAGTACCAGTCTTTGGTCTTATAATGGCTGCGATTATAGCTACTGTTGCTGTTCTTATAAATAATGCATTGGCGTCTCTGGGGGCTCCAATGCAAAAGGCGATTAAGAAATGGACGGATAAGACGACGGACGAGGTCTGGGACGCGACCCTCGGCTCTGAGTTAGGCCAGAAGATCATGGGTTACGTCTTCCAGGCGCTTGATATTATTGCCGCAGTTATTGCATTCTGGTTCCCACTAGCTGCCCTTATAATAAAGATTGTCAACGCAGCATTGCAGATGCTCTATGCCATGGCAATGGGCGGCGATCCATGGGATGCGGTAAAGGGTTTTGTAATTAAGGTTGCTATTTCGCTTATTACTTATTATCTGCCAGATATACTTGAGGCTGTTGACGGCGCGATAACAGATGGACTTGCATGGTTAGCGGATAAGGGTAATACAGGGTGGGCTGCGCCGATCTTCAAAGCGATCCAAACTGGTTATGATAAGGTATTTGGTGTGGTGAGCAAGACTGTAGAAGGTGTTGATGGTGAGCCGCCAACAACAATCGTGGTTAAAGGAGCGATCCCTAAATTTATCGATTTCGCGAAGAAAGGTCTTACTAATTTTGGAAAGTGGGTAGATAACACATTCGGTACTACTTTAGGTTCGACCGCTGCCGCATCTATGGTTGATAATGTAGTGAATACCTCAACAGTAGGCAAATTTGGATTCTTCTCATCAATGGTTGCTATAGTACAAGTTACAGTGTCGTATGTGCTTATAGTTCCTAGTCTTGTTGTAGGTGGCGCGGTAGAGTTTGTAGCGAACAGGCCATTTCTTGGGGGAGACCTCCTTAAATATTTTGATATTACCGGTACTAATACAGTGCAAGCCTTTACAAGTCTCACCTCACTTAAACGTGGCAGTGGGAAGGCTGCTGACGCTCCAAAATTTGGGAAAATAGCGTGGCTAGCTGGAACGCGCATAGCGGCCAATATTATCGCAACCGAAATCGCTGAGCACAACAACTACGATGCATTGCAGACCGCTATATTAAATATCGTTATTACCCAAGCGTTTGAAGCCACGCTTGAAACAGGCACAGCCTCTTATTATACAATTACAGACAACGCGCTTAACAAGCAGAAGCTTACATTAAAATTCGCTACAGATAAAATGTTCAAAGAGTTTACAAAAAATGTCGCAAAACAGCTCGCTGTTGAGCTAGCTATGCATGAGATAGCCCTTGAAGGGGAGCTAGAGTCTATAGTTAGCAGTGTAATCCGAAATCAACTTGGCAAATTCACAAATCCAGTGAAACTCAAAACTACCTCAGAGATAAAGAAGAAGATTGAAACTGAAACAGCTGCGGCAATGACCAAGCTTGATACGACAGGGGACATGGCTGCTTACAAAAAAGACAGGGCGCGGATAAAAGCCAAGTACTCAGCATATGATATGAAGTCTGAACACCTGGAAGCGATCGTAAGCGGCCAGGAAACTAAGTCTGCTGTGCAGAGCCTGCAAAAAAATCCACAGATGAGGGCAATGATCAGCCTTCTAAAGGATGGTAACAAGACCCAGCAACTTATAGTTGCTGTTGCTAGTGATCCTAAGCTTATGGCTCGTGTTAATAATCTATTAGGTTTTCTTGCGGAGTCTTCTCCAGGTAGCACCCCAGCGGTTATCGCCATCGACAACGCCTTAAGGGGCGCTCTTGTCGAGTTAATTGTTAAGGGTGTAGATTCGAAGAAGGCGATTA
>JBHPDT010000030.1:0-20933 GCA_042577545.1 Candidatus Omnitrophota bacterium
GCTCTTTATATGGCAAATGATGATGAATGGGTTTCATTAGATAATATTAATGATATAGATATTCATGTGCAGATAGGATATAAAGATAAGCGCAGAAACGATGAAGATGGCTATAATGAAAGTCTGGCCTGGATTGGAGAAACATTTGCTGAGCTATTCCGTAGAAGAATGGAATCATTCGGCACTTGCGGTAACTTAGATGTAGACAGGGGCCCTACGGGTTGGTTAGCCTATTTTATAGAAGCACAAAAGATGCGGTTAAAGATGGCCAGGTTTTCTTTTTATCCAGCGGGCATTCACAAAGATAGTTATAACGAGTTGGCAGGTACTGTGTTTGAAATAACTGTAGCACCATACCAGGGTGCAGGAACTCTCAAATGGCTTATGGATACGCTTGCTGGAATGATAAAATTGCGCGAAGGAACAAATGTTGGAGCAGTAGATTATTATGAGGGTCTGATTAAGGCCTACCTTCAGATGGAATATTTTTTTGGGAGCAACAACGATTTTGTTAAGAGAGTAAGGCGTAGATATGTTTACTTAATATCGCTTAATAAGGGATATGAAGGAGACGACGATACGGATATATATGATCCAAGATATGTAAGGGGTATAATAAAGCTAGCAAAGAGCATTATGGAGGCCAAAGAATCTGACATCAATCATTTTATAGATCGTATATTTGGTGAAGGCGAAGAGATGAGCGAAGTTATTAATAGAAAGCTGCATCCTGATATTTCCAAATCCTCCAGCGCTGGGGGAAGCGGTCTAGATTTTAGCACTAAGCAGAGTCGCAGCAAGGCTATAAGAGATATTAAGAGGGCTACCGTGATATTTTATGTGCCTACCCCGGAAGGCTTGGCGCCAGCTCGGGGCATGGGAGCTGTGATAGGAGAGACTGAAGATAGTTTTCTAGTTCTCTCAGTGGCTCATCTTTTTAAGCATCGCAGAACCGGTTCCGAGATTGCTGTGGATATGTCTCAATTGTCTGCAAAAAAAACAGACGATGGTTCTATCAGAAGAAAGTTTCCAGTTCCGGCAAGGATATTGAAAAAAGAGTTTAAATATAAACGTAAGTCTACTGATGTGAAGTACGATCTGGCATTGCTATCTATTAAGAAAGAATATTTTTATAACCCGCACCTTGTGAAGCCCCTTAGGGCAAAGGCCTCTAGAGGATATGAAATTTCAGGGGACTTGACCATAGCTGCGTTTCCGCGCTCATACAATGATACTGGTGCAGGCGATAGATCGATATTCAGAACCCGTAAAGATGAAACTTCATTCTCTGGTTTTGGCGCATTGATTCATACTTGGCTCACTAATCCGGGAGATAGCGGGTCTCCTATAATGGATGAAGACGGTTTCCTTGTGGCAATACACGCGCGATCTTCGCGAAGCAGAAAAGAGCACTTTGCTATATCAGGGGACGCCATAGCAGCATTTCTTAAGCAGGCTTCAGATGAGCATGATATATCTATACCTGTTGAACTGCCAGATAAAAACTCTATTATTAATGATGACACGATCAATGTACGCAATCTGTATAACTTTTGTCGTGAAATCGCTCATGAGGTTGAAAATGAAATTTTTGCGCAGAGACATATTCGAATAAAGCTAGACCCGGTTATTTGTGGAAGAGCTCTTTATATGGCAAATGATGATGAATGGGTTTCAAGGGATGTTGCAAGAGATATTGATATTCATATTCAAATCGGACCAAAGAATAAGAGAACAGGCAAACCTGATGGCTACAATAAAGAGTACGAGTGGGCGCATCAGCTATTTCTCGATAAGCTTATTGAGGGGCTGCGTGAATTCGGTGTTTGTAGTAGACTTCCAACCGTATTATTTAGACCTGAATCATTTGTCGGTTACATGTTAGAAAATGCGGGAGAAGCGCCAGCTATCAAGAGATTTACATTTTATTCCGATGATCTCTCAGGCGATGTGCCAGATGAATCGCGATTCAATATCGAGGTAACTATGACAATATACCATGGCATGCGGACCGTGTCATGGCTACGCGAAGTTCTAATATCATGGACACGTAGCCAACTTGATTTAAGAGATGCGCACTTAGCGAGAAATTTTATAAAAGCGTATTTGCAGCTAGAGTATTTTTTTGGGTCAGATAAAGCATTTTTTGATAATATCAAGAGCAGGTATGCTCAGACACTTTCCCTAGGAAGGCCGGACCAGGATCAGGCCATGATTGAACTAGCTAATTATATAAGAGGCACATCAGCAGAGCGTATTAGCAATTCTTTGGATATGTTGCGATATCTGGGTCCTCAACGATGGGCGAGCATAGTTGAAGCCATATTGCATCATCGAATTTCGGCGTTTGATGAAATGATAGATTTTCTTGCACCGAACAGGCCGCTTGCGGCTGCTGACTGCGCGCAGGATATGGCCGCCCTTAGGGTGATTGAGAGCGCTGCCTAAGACCTTACCACGGTTCAACCTGGTTAGAAAATAGAGGTTGCTTCCAATTTATCTTTAGATCCTTCTCCGCCTACGGCGGATCAGGATCAAGAAAATTTTTTTAAATGTTTTTTTGACGGAATTTTTCTTGACTACTCTCGAGTCCTGAGATATAGTTGATTCCAGTATTATTCGCGGCCAGGAGGCCGCTCCTACGGATGAGAGGCAAGCACAATGAAGAAGGTGTTAGCGTTTGTTATAGCTGGTGGCAAGGGGGAGAGGCTTCATCCTCTGACTAAGGTAACGGATTTTGCCCAGATCGGCAAGGATGCAAAGATTAAAAAAACAATCATTGATAGGTTCAATATTATTGAAGATAAGACGCGTATAGGTTATGATATAGATAAAGACAAGAGTCGCTTTTTTATAGATAAGGAGTCAGGCTTGATTATTATGCCAAGAGGCGGCAGGGAGCGGCCATGATATATTGGGCGCCATTTCTTCATTTTTATCAGCCTCCAACGCAGTTTCACGGGGTCTTAAAGAAGATCTGCAAAGAGTCTTATAGGCCGCTTGTTAAGCTCTTTGAAGCGCATCGTGGCGCAAAGGTGACTATAAATATATGCGGCGTATTGACCGAGCTTCTCATGGACCATGGCGCAGAGGATGTTGTCTATGGCATGAAGGAGCTTGCTGATAGGGGACAGCTTGAATTTGTGGGATCATCAAAGTATCATGCTATACTCCCGCTTATATCTACAGACGAGGTGAGGCGTCAGATAACGCTCAATCACAAGGCAAATAGATTTTTCTTTAAGAAGGCCTATAGGCCAAAGGGCTTTTTCCCTCCTGAGATGTGTTATTCAAAAAATATTATAAAGCCCATTAGAGATGGGGGCCATAGCTGGATGTTGCTTAGCGGCAAGGCATGCAATAAACCATGGCCGATAGATATGGTTTATCGCGCGAAATCCGGTGACGCTGAGATATCGGTTCTATTTCGAGATGATCTTTTGAGCAATAAGATCAGCTTTCATAACATAGATAGCAAAGGCTTCATAAATCACCTGCGCAAAATTTATTCCGAAAGGAATTCGCCTAATAAGTCCGCGCCTGATAAGAGCGGCCAGAAAGATATGTATGTCATTACCGCTATGGATGCTGAGACATTCGGACATCATATACAGAACTGGGAGAAGATATTTCTGGAGGAAGTATACGAGGCTGTAGCCGGGGATAAGAGGTTTACCCAGATAAAGCAGCGTAAGGATCTCGCCAAGCAGCATAAGCAGATATTATCAGGTAAAAAAGCTGATGAGGTAAAGGTAGTAACGCTAAGTGAACTGTTTAAGATATTCCCGAAAAGAGAATCTATAGAGCCTGTCCCGTCCAGCTGGTCCTCGACAGATGAGGATATTCAACAGAAGAATTACTATCCTCTATGGAAAGATCCGAGCAATGAAGTACACAAACTGCAATGGGAGCATGCTGGTATATGCAAGGATCTGGTGATGAAACTGGGTCACTTTACTTCCGATAACGATGAATATAAGAAGTATAGTGATATGGCCCGGGGCTTACTGGATAGGGCGCTTTATAGCTGCCAGTGGTGGTGGGCTAGCAAAAGACCTATGTGGGATATTAACCTCATTAATAAGGGCCTCTTAGTGCAGGAGGAAGTTATATTTAATGCCTATAAAGCGATATTGTTATCTCCGATGCCTGATAAGGAGAAGAAGCGGTTTTACTACAAGGTAGTTGTTGCCAGAGATGTTTCTGATAAGATAAGGGATCTTTTATTCTCCAAATAACATGGATAAGAAACTAACCTTTTTAATAGCCATACATTTTCACCAGCCTGTGGGCAATTTTGATTCTGTTATTGAGAGAGTCTGCAAGAGGTGTTATGAGCCATTTATCGAGACTATAAAGGATTTTGGGGATATTAAATTTAATCTTCATTTTAGCGGATCTTTGCTTGAGTGGATTAGAGATAATAGGCCGAAGCTATTTGAGCGTATCAGGAGATTGGCTCAGCAAAAAAGGATCGAGATCATAGGCGGTGGTTTTTATGAACCGATATTTCCTTCATTATCCCCTCAGGACGCCAGAGAGCAGATAACATCTTTTAGCAAGTTTCTAAAGAAGGAATTTGCTCAGGATGTTAAAGGCGCCTGGCTCACAGAGCGTGTATGGGAGCCTCACTTAGCTGAGGTATTCAATGACGCTGGCATAGATTATACTATAGTGGATGATACCCATCTGAGATATTCAGGCCTGACTGAGAATCAGTTGTATGGTTACTATATCACAGAGGATAATGGTAAGTGCGTCCGCGTCTTTCCGTCCGATAAGCATCTTAGGTATATGATACCATTTCAAAAGCCCGAGGAGTCGCTTAAGTATTTTAAGAAGATAAGGGATGTATATAAGAAAGGCGTTGTTCTCTATGGTGATGATGGAGAAAAATTTGGAGAGTGGCCCGGTACTTATGACTGGGTCTATAAGAAGAAGTGGCTTTATAAGTTCCTGAAGATGCTGAGCGATAACTCATCCTGGCTTAAGACAGAGAAGATATCAGAGTATATGGACTCTCATGAGTCAGAGGGAAGGTTGTATATTCCCAATGCTTCATATCACGAGATGAGTGAATGGTCTCTGCCATCAAAATCTTCTGAGAGATTCATAGATATTATAGAAGACTTAAAGAATAAAGGTAAGTATGAGAAGTATGTAGATTTTGTAAGAGGCGGATTTTGGAGAAACTTCCTGGTAAAGTATCCTGAAGCAAACCACATCCAAAAGAGAGCCCTCCTTACTAGCCATAGATTGCGTGACCTTGAGCAGACTAATGGCAAGAATCCAAGCATAAGTAGGAAACTAAAGAACGCAAAGATCCAGCTATTTAAGTCTGAGTGCAACTGCGCGTATTGGCATGGTGTCTTTGGGGGGTTATACCTGTATCATTTGCGAAGAGCCCTATACCGACACCTGATATCCGCTGAGAAGATACTCGACAGTATCCAGCACCAGGATCAGAACTGGATAGATATCCAAGAGAAGGATTTTGATTGCGATGGACACTGCGAATCGATAGTAAATACCAGGTTTAATTCTTTTATTATCGATAGATCTAACGGGGGAATAATAACAGATTGGGCTATAAAGAAGAGGGATCTGAATATACTCAATACCCTATCGCGAAGACATGAGGCTTATCATAGGAAGTTGATCAAGCGAGTTTCAAAAAAATCTAAAAAATCTATTATAGCTACTATTCACGATATACATTTCTCAGCCAAGGATATGCTTGCCCAGATGCTAGTATATGATGAAAACAGACGCGCGCTTTGTCTGGACCACTTTATTGATGATGATGTAAAGCTCAAGGACATTATAGCTAACAGATACACTGATTTAGGTGATTTCGCGACAGGCGAGTATCGACTCATTACAACTGGTACAAACAAAGATCCCTTTGTTGAGTTGCAGCGTCACGGGCTCATAGATGGCGATTCCCTTAAGATCACAAAGCGATTCAGATTCTTTCCTACAGCTAATAAGTTAGGGATAGAATATGATATAAGGAATGCATCATCAAAAAAGTTGAATTTAAATTTTGCGCCTGAATTAAACTTCTCTTTAACGCATGATACGATCTCTAAGGAGATAAGGTCTGTTAATTCTATTAAATTGGTTGATAGGCTTGAGCGGGTAACCCTTCGAATAGTATTTTCCCAAAAAGCAAATAAGCTCTATAGATATCCGATTCATACCATATCACAATCTGAAAAAGACATAGAGCGCAACTACCAGGCCACCTGCATCATGCCCACTTTTTTCTTGGCCATATCCCCGGGCAGTCTCAAGCGCATAGGGATCTCTATCGCTGTTTCATAAAGAACTAACTTAACACTACTTCTCGATATAGTAAAGGAGGTATAAATGATAAAAGGGAGCTTAATTGCACAAGTCCTGATATGTATATTAATGGTTTCTTTTCAGAGTTTATCAGATGCCCAAGCAGGCGAACCCAACGATCTTGAGTTTACCTGCGGTGCTGTCGTCTCAGTTAGCTCAGATCGAATTGTAATAATTGAGTCCGACTTTGATACCAATAAAGAGATGAAGGCATTCTTTGATTTACCAGCGGATGTTGTATTTACTAATTTTGATAGTCTGGGAGATATTAAGCTTGGCGATATAGTGGATATAGATTATAAGATTAAGGGAGATAGGAATATAGCTAAATCAATCTCTGTGCAAAGACCCAAAACTATGGCTCAGACAAGGACAAAGGCAGGCAGCCCGCGAGGTTCGCTAAATTCTCTAATGAAAGGGCTTGAGGGCGGCTCCAAGAAGGACGATGTTGAATTTAAACATGAAATAGATGAGTATTAGGCCTATATTACCCGCTTTACCCGCTTTATTTGCTTGACAATAGCTACGTTCTGTGGCATAATTCAAATTCCCAACAAAGATTAACCATACCTTGTTAACAAAACGTGTCATTTTTCAAATATTTTTTATATAGGTTTGAGGTAGATTCAGATGGTAAGTGGATCGTTAAGGAAATTAAGAGAGCACAATAGCCTGACGCAGGATGACCTAGCTAAACAGCTAGGGGTATCCCGTCAGGCTATTTGTATGTGGGAGAGTGGAAGGAGGGATGTTAAGTCTACCATGTTAAAAAGAATAGCCAAGGTACTAAATGTTTCAGTGGATAGGGTTATTAATACGAAAGAGATTAATGTTAAGAAGGGGGTTGCAAAAATGGCGAAGAAGATTAAGAAGACCGTCTCTAAAAAGACTGTGAAAAGAGTTGTTAGCAAAAAACCAACTACAAAGAAAGTGCAGTTTGAAGTTGAGGTCCCATGGGCAAGCCAGGTTATGCTTGCCGGAGATTTTAATTCATGGTCGACTGAGACTACACCTTTAAAGAAAGATAAGAAGGGGAATTGGAAGGTCTCTACTACGTTATTGCCCGGTCGTTATGAGTATAAGTTTGTAATAGATGGGCAGTGGTGGACAGATCCGAGCAATTCTAAGACATCAACGAACTCATTTGGAGCTCAGAACTCAGTAAAAGAAGTTACAAGATAATTTAAATATGCGAATTGCGATATTTTCTTGGGAGTCGATGCATTCGATAAACGTGGGAGGAGTAGCCTTTCATGTTACTGAACTTGCCTGCGCGCTTGAGCGCAAGGGTAATGAAGTGCATCTATTTACGCGCCTAGGTGATAAGGATCAACCAGGGTATGAGCTCATACATGGTGTTCATTATCATAGATGTCCGTATGGTTCTGACGCGAATTTTGTGCAAGAGATAGAGAACATGTGCGATGCTTTTACTAAAGTCTTCTTTGAGACAGAAGACCATATAGGAAAATTTGATGTTATTCACGCGCATGATTGGTTGACCGCGTATGTGTTACCATGGATCAGAGAGACCAGGCCCAGGAAATCCGTATTTACTATACACTCAACAGAGTACGGCAGATGTGGTAATAATTTTCCTAATGGCAATTCAGAGAAGATCAGGCATATCGAGTGGCTCGGATCCTATCACGCTGATGAGGTTGTAGCTGTTTCCAGGACCCTTAAGCGCGAGCTTGAATCTATATATAATGTGCCTGAATGGAAGGTTAATACTATATACAACGGAATCACATATAGCGATTATGACGGATGGGTTGACGCAGGAAATATCAAAAGCAGGTATGGTATCGCTTCTATGGATCCCACGGTATTATTTGTTGGTAGAATGGCGTATCAGAAGGGGCCTGATATTCTTGTAGATGCCATTGGAGATATTTTGCGCTACCATGATAATGCGAAGTTTGTTTTTGTCGGTGATGGTGAGATGAGATGGAGTGTTGAGGATCGCGCCCGAGAGCTTGGGGTAAGTCACGCTACTAGATTTTTAGGCCATACCAATGGCATTAAACTCAAAGATCTATTTAAAGCGTGTGATTGTGTATGTGTTCCCAGCAGGAACGAACCCTTTGGTATTGTGATATTAGAGGCATGGAGCGCAGGTAAGCCGGTTATAGCAAGTATAAATGGTGGTCCGTCTGAGATAATATGGCATGATGTAAATGGTTATAAGATATATGCAGAGCCTAAATCCGTGGCATGGGGGATAGGAACTTTATTCTCAGATTTTGATCACGCTAAATATATGGGGCGCAATGGAAGAATAGCTGTTGAGACAGTATTCTCCTGGGATGTCATAGCTGATGAGATGTTAGCCCTATACAGTCATTAAGAGTCACATATGAAAAAACCAAAATCTATAAAAAGAGCGGCATCCAGAGCGCCAGGCAAGTCGCAGACAAAGCCAGGCAAGCGCGCCGAAGTTAAAAAGACCGCTCCTGTTAGCAAAACAGGTCTTAGCGCGGAGAAGAACTCATTTTCATTTCAAAGGCAAAAGAGAGCCTCTGTCAAGAAGGCGTTTGTTGATGATTATGATCTTCCTTCTTCATACAACAAGACTCAAGTGAGACTAATAGCCAGGGATCCGTACTGGATATACGCGTATTGGGAAGTTTCACCATCAGCTATTCAGTCGGCCAGGGCTAAGCTGGGCAATGACTTTGATCATTCAAAGCATTGTCTTCGCATGTACGATGTTTCGTTAGTAGATTTTAACGGAAGTAATGCTAATAGCTCCTTCGATATCGAGGTCCAATATTATAATAATAATTGGTATGTTAACCTCTCAAACGATGGGGTCTCTTATGTGGCTGATATAGGATTAAGGAGTCCCAATGGTGAATTTGTAACTCTCGCCAGATCCAATAGCGTGACAACGCCTCGAGAGAACTCATCTCCGCGCAATGATCTTATGTGGATGGATATTGAGGAGGATGCGAATAAGGCCCCATATATTTATGTGAGAGAAGAGTCTGATGAATATAAGATGTATGGTTCTGGGGCAAGGTACCTGAGACATAAGTATAGCCTTACTGAAGATGATGTAAGGATCTATTATTCGAAACTATTTCCATTACTGCGTCATATCTTGGCTGCGCGACTTGCAAAGGGCCTTGGGACAAAGGGTAAACTTATATATATCGAAGATCAGGAATTACTCGACACGCATATCATGAAAGGGATGACTAGGAGACAGTTCATCAAGCGCCTTAGGGTCGGTTCTTCCGAGGAACTTACAGTTATTAAGGAAAAGACCGCCAAAGAGGTTATGGATCAGGGAGCTAGCGAGTCGATATTTTCCGGAGCCAGCGTACAGGTCAAGGGTGATAAGAAGTTTTTCTTTGAGCTTGGTACAGAGCTTATAGTATATGGACGTACTGAGCCGGATGCTGAGGTCTGGTATGGAGATAAAAGAATAGAGCTGCGTGAAGATGGGACATTCAGTTTACGTTTTGCGCTCCCGGATGGAGAGATCCCATTGGATTTTAAGGCGATATCAAAAGATAAGAAGCAAAAGAGAAGAATCACAACATCTGTCGCGAGAACAAAGACAATAAAAGATGATAAATCCTAAATCCGAAATCCTAATTTCTAAACAAGCACTAAATTCTAATGTTCAAAATTCAAAATCTGAGTTTAGATTATTTGAACATTTGAGAATTAGGATTTGTTTAGGATTTAGATATTAGGATTTAGGGTTTTAAAACTGGAGTAAATGATGTCCAAAGGTTATCTCTGCTTACTATTGCATACACATCTTCCGTTTGTAAGACATCCGGAAGAAGAGAATTTTTTGGAAGAGAACTGGCTATATGAGGCTATTACCGAAACCTATATTCCATTAATAAGAGTATATGATCAGCTTATAAAAGACGGGGTTGATTTTAGAGTTACGATGTCTTTTACCCCTCCGCTTGTTAACATGCTCAAGGACCCGCTCCTACAGGATAGATATATCCGCCATATTGATAAACTGATCGAGCTTTCTGATAAAGAGATAGAGAGAACGCGCTATGAACCACACTATCACCACCTGGCGTATATGTATAATAGAAGGTTCAAGGAATCCAGGGATATATTTGTTAACAGATATAACAAGGATATAGTTCAGGCATTTAAGGAGTTTCAAGATAAAGGGTATATTGAGATTATAGGTTCATGCGCGACGCATGGTTTCCTCCCTAATATAGGTGTAAATGAGAGAGATGTCAGGGCGCAGATAGAGGTGGGTGTCCAGAATTACAGAAATACATTTGACCAAGATCCCAAGGGTTTTTGGCTGCCTGAGTGCGGTTTCTATCCTGGTGTAAGCGAACTTTTAAAAGACGCTGGCATAAGATACTTCTTCTTAGATTCTCACGGTGTATTAAATGCTGATCCGGTTCCCAGATATAGCGTCTATGCTCCGATATACTGTCCAAGTGGCGTAGCTGCATTTGGAAGAGACTGGGAATCCTCTAAGCAGGTATGGTCTTCTAAAGAAGGTTATCCAGGAGATCCGGATTACAGAGAGTATTATAAAGATATAGGCCATGAGCTTGATTATGAATACATAAAACCCTACATACATAGCTCCGGCATTAGAATAAATACTGGTATGAAATATTGGAGAATTACCGGTAGCTCAGACTATAAAGAAGCGTATCAACCGGATTGGGCGCGTGATAAGGCAGCGATCCATGCTGGAAATTTTATGCATAACCGCGAAAAGCAGATAGAACACCTTGCTGGAAATATGGACAGAAAGCCACTTATAATTGCCCCATATGACGCGGAGCTATTTGGCCACTGGTGGTTTGAAGGACCTATGTGGATAGATTTCTTGCTAAGGAAGGTCTGTTATGATCAGGATATATTTAAGACAATAACCCCATCCGAATATCTCACCGAATATCCTACTAATCAGATCGCCATGCCTACAACGTCGAGTTGGGGCTACAAAGGATACAGTGAGTACTGGCTTGAGGGTGGTAATGATTGGATATATAGACATCTACATAATAATGGGACAAGGATGGCTGAGCTTGTTGATAGATTTGGACACTACCTTTTGAGGCCCGAAGATCATTATATGAAACGCGCCTTAAATCAAGCTGGGAGGGAATTGCTATTGGCTCAGTCCAGCGATTGGCCTTTTATAATGAAGACCGGCACTATGGTTGAATACGCGCAGAAGAGAATAAAGGTGCACATAGGAAGATTTACCAAGATCTATGATGGTATTATGGATGATGCGCTTGACCTGGATTGGTTAGATGAGGTCGAGAACAGAGATAATATATTTAGCGACATAGATTGCGCCAAGTTCTATCTCCCAAAGAAGGAGGCTCCAACCGCAGTATCAAAAGAAGCGCAAGAGAGCGCAGTATTCGCTGGTTAATAAAGATATGAGAGACACTACGCCCACATTTCCCCGCATTACCGGTGATCAAAACAAGTTATCAAAGATCGCCTCCGGCAGTATCTATTCATCAATTTCCGATGTAGAATTTAAGAATGTTCAATCTTGCTTTGGTATAGCTTTGCATATGCATCAACCCACGATACTTGATTCATCCGCTGAGCTAAGAAGCGCTGAGCTGATTTCCAATCTCCAGGATATGATGAATAATAAGAGCATAGGCGATAACCATAATGCTCCGGGCTTTATGCAATGCTACTCTCGAATGTCAGATATTATCAGAGAACTTGTTGATAGTGGAAAATATCCACGAGTCATGCTCGATTACTCAGGCAATCTCCTCTGGGGCTTATCTCAGATGGAGGGAGGCCGGGTCTTAGATAATTTAAGATTGATCGTTGATGATAAGAGATACTACAAATATGTAGAATGGCTTGGTACAATGTGGTCTCACGCTGTTGTCTCATCTACCCCGGTGCCTGATATTAAGCTGCATATCTTAGCGTGGAGAGCTTACTTCGCCTCGATATTTGGGGAAGAAGCGCTTAAGCGAGTTAAGGGGTTTTCACCGCCGGAGATGCACTTACCTATACACCCGGATCTCTGTTACGCTTATGTTAAGGCGTTAAAGGAGTGTGGTTATCAGTGGCTGATGGCCCAAGAGCATACAATTGAAAATCTTGATGGAAGCGGTATTACCAGGCCTCATCTTCCGCATAAGCTAGTTGCTAAGAATTCACTTGGTGAAACAGAGGAGATAACAGTACTAATTAAGACCCAGGGATCTGATACAAAGCTAGTTGCTCAGATGCAGCCTTATTATGAAGCCAAGACCCTAGGTAGACAGGAGTATTGCGGTAAGAGTATTCCACCCTATGTTCTTCAGATAGGTGATGGTGAAAATGGCGGCGTGATGATGAATGAGTTTCCCCCCGCATACAAGGTGGCGTTTGATCAGATAGGAACCGAAGGTACTATCTCTTTAGGTGTCTCAGAGTATCTTGAGTTTCTAAGAGAAGAAGGTTGCGGTGAGAATGAGTTTATTCCAGTTCAACCTATATCTCAGCATAGGATCTGGGAAGAGATAAAAAAGAACCCAGCAGGCGCGGCTGACGATGCTATAGAGCGGATAAAAGAGAAAGATACGAATTTTAATCTAGAGAAGGCGTCATGGACTAGTGATAAAGATTGGGTAAAAGGGTATGACGATGTCCTGGATCCTATGAATAAATTGAGCGCCGCGTTTCATAAGAAGTTTGATTCACAGAAAATAGATGAGAGTGACAAGAGATATCAGGAAGCGCTTCTTTACCTTATGCTTTCACAAACAAGCTGTTTTCGCTACTGGGGTGAAGGCGCGTGGACAGATTACGCAAAAGAGATATGCAGAAGAGGCATAGCGGCGTTGGAGTAGAATTTTTTTGCTTGCACATTATAAGTGTTATTGTTATAATATCGTTTCATTAGGGTCAGACCTTAACAAGTGGTTACATCACCGTCAAGGTCTGACCCTACAAAGAGAGAAATTATGCCAGAACTTAGAAAAGATCCTATTATAGGTCGTTGGGTTATTATAGCTACTGAACGTGGTAAGAGACCCAGCGATTTTAAGCCGGTAGAGGATAAATCTACAGAGATAACTCCCTGCCCATTCTGCTCAGGCAATGAGAACTTTACACCGCCTGAGATCATCTCGTTAAGAGGAGAGGATACTCATGAGAATGAGCCTGGATGGGATGTAAGAGTTGTTCCAAGCATATCCCCAGTATTGCGTATTGAGGGAGATCTAGATAAGCATCCCCATGGAATTTATGATGTGATGAATGGCGTTGGGGCTCATGAGATTGTAATAGATACGCCGAGTCATACAGCTTGTATGAGCCAGCTTGATGTTGAGCAGATAGCAAAAGTTATTTCGGTATATAAAGAGAGAATCCTAGATCTTGGTAATGATAAGAGATTCAAACATGTTATACTTTTTAAAAATTATAAACCAGATGCCGGCTCAGCAAATATTAACCACTCGCGAAGCCAGATAATAGCCCTGCCTGCATGCCCAAAGAGTATTAAGGGTGAGCTCAATGGCGCCAAGAAATATTTTGAGTATAAAGAACGATGTGTTTATTGTGATATCATAGCTCAGGAACTTGAGGATAAGAAGCGCCTGGTTCTTGATATAGATAATTTTGTCGCTATAGCTCCTTTTGCTGGGCGATTTCCATTTGAGACTTGGATATTGCCAAAGAAGCATTCAGCAGACTTCACTTCTATTGAAGATGACGACATAATAGGATTAGCGAAGATACTTAAGGAGCTTCTTGGCAGAATGAGCAAGCTTCTCTCTGATCCGCCGTATAATTTTATGTTGCATGTTGCGCCCTATAGACGTCCAAAGGCGGGATACTGGAGTTCTATAGAGCAGGATTATCATTGGCACATAGAGATCTTTCCGCGACTTACGAAGGTGGCGGGTTTTGAGTGGGGGACAGGTTTTTATATTAATCCAACGCCTCCGGAAGAAGCTGCTCAGTTTCTGCGCGAGGCGCAGGATGCTGCTGTTACAAATCAATAAACGAAATACCCTCCTACGCCTATATTGAGTATGACTAGGTAGCAGGCTTCGGAGGGCAGGCGAGATACGAACCATGGGTGAAATAAGATTAGATCCGATGACCGCGCGATGGGTCATCATAAGTGATGAGAAGGACTTCGGTCCTAATGAGTATGATATAGAGAGCCCTGTTATCCATGGCGGCACTTGTCCTTTTTGTATTGGCAATGAGAAATTGACACCACCCGAGGTTGATGCTGATCGACCGACAGCCACAGAGGTAGATACTCCTGGCTGGGAGACCAGAACTGTTCCAAATAAGTTTCCAGCGCTAAAGAATGAGCCGGTTATAACTAAGTCAGGCGATGGGATATTTGATATGATGAGCGGTGTCGGTGAGCACGAAGTTATTGTCGAAGATGTGGATCACTATAAACAGCTTGCCGATTTAGACATTGAGCAGATGAGAAAAGTTATCCATGTTTACAAGCGGAGAAGTATTGCGCTTGGTAAGGACGATAGATTCAAATATGTTCTGATCTTCAAAAATTATGGTTCAGCCGCGGGCGCTTCGTTGGAGCATAGCCATACGCAGCTTATATCTCTTCCGATAGTTCCACGAAGGGTTATGGAGGAGCTTGAGTGCGCTCAGCGATATTATGATTATAAGGAGAGATGTGTCTTCTGTGACATAGTAAGACAAGAGATAGAATATGGTCACAGAGAGATATTAGAGAATGATGATTTTGTGGCATTTTGCCCGTTTGCGTCCCGATCACCTTTTGAGATATCTATAATGCCCAAGAAGCATAAGTCGCATTTTACAAATATTACTGATAGCGAGATAGATAACTTCGCCAGTATCTTAAAAGAAGTACTTGTAAGAATGAAGGTGGCAATTTTGAATCCCCCCTACAATTTTATTATCCACACAAATTCACTTAATGGCAATGGCGATGAGAGCGGCTATTATCATTGGCATGTCGAGATTATGCCAAAGCTTAGTAAGATTGCGGGTTTTGAGTGGGGAACAGGATTTTATATCAATCCCACATCGCCGGAGACAGCCAGCAGATTGCTGAGAGAGGCTAAAATCTAATAGCTCGGTTTTCGGTCTACGGTCAACGTCTTTGCGTAAACCGTAAACCGCTAACCGTAAACCGATGTTTGTTATCACGAGGAAAAATAAAAAGGAGGTAGGTAAAATGGCGGTAAAAGTAGGCATTAATGGATTTGGCAGAATCGGAAGGTTAATATTTAGATCAGCTTTGGAGAGCGGAAACAATGATATCGATATAGTTGCGGTAAATGATATCACAGATGCAAAGACTCTTGCGCATCTTTTAAAGTATGATTCAAATTTTGGCGTCCTTCCAAATGATATCAAGGCAGAAGGTGATGGCCTTGTTATTGATGGCAAAAAAGTAAAGGTATGTTCTGAAAAAGATCCTTCAAAATTACCATGGAAGGAGCTTGGTGTTGAGATAGTGGTTGAGTCTACAGGAATATTCAGAGATGCAGATACAGCTGGATTGCATCTAAAGGCAGGGGCAAAGAAGGTAATAATATCAGCTCCGGCAAAAGGTGATATTGCTACATTTGTCTTAGGAGTTAATGAGGATGAGTATAAACCAGAGCAAGACAATATAGTATCTAATGCGTCTTGCACAACAAACTGTATAGCTCCTGTTGTAAAGGTTCTTAAGGATGTCTTTGGTGTAAAGAAGGGTCTGATGACTACGATCCACTCATATACAAATGATCAGAAGATCCTCGATCTTCCCCATTCAGATCTTCGCAGGACTCGCGCTGCAGCGCTTTCTATGATTCCTACAACCACCGGAGCGGCTAAGGCGGTAGGACTTGTTATCCCTGACTTAAAGGGTAAGCTAGATGGTCTTGCGATCCGCGTTCCCACACCAACAGTCTCTATTGTTGATGTAGTTTTGACTCTTGAAAAAGAGACTACAAAGGATGATGTTAATAAGGCTCTTAAGGATGCCGCTAATGGCAAGCTAAAGGGTATTCTCGGAGTTAGTGAGGACCCACTTGTATCAGTAGATTTTAAGAAGAATCCTCTATCGTCAATAGTGGATGCGGATCAGACATTCTGTATCGGTGATATGGTGAAGATACTTTCATGGTATGACAATGAATGGGCTTACAGCTGCAGGGTTATAGATCTGATAAAATATATGGTAAGCAAGAAGACCTGTAACGTTTAATTCGGTTTGCGGTGTACGGTGTGCGGTTTACGACAAAATTGTCATTGCTGCTTTTCCACCGTAGGCGGATCAGCCTGTGGCTGAAGCGGGAATCTAATTTGACGAAAAATATAGAGGTTGAATTACATGAACAAAAAGTCCATTAAGGATATAAACGCATCAGGAAAACGTGTTTTAATGCGTGTTGATTTCAATGTTCCTTTAGATAAGGATCTTAATATCACAGATGATAATAGGATAAGGGCTGCCCTGCCTTCGATAAAGTACATTATCGAGCAGGGAGGAAAGCTTATTCTCATGAGCCATCTAGGTAGGCCAAAGGGTGAAGTAAAGCCTGAGTTTAGCTTAAAGCCTGTCGCAGTAAGATTAGGAGAGCTCTTAGGTAAAGATGTCAAGATGCCTGAGGACTGCATAGGTGATGAGGTTAAACAATTGGTCTCCTCAATCTCTGATGGTGATGTAGTCCTGCTTGAGAATCTCAGATTTCATAAGCAGGAGACAAAGAACGACCCTGATTTTTCTAAAGAGCTCAGCTCATTAGGTGATATATATGTCAACGATGCCTTTGGAACATGCCACAGGGCCCATGCATCAACTGAAGGCGTGACGCAGTATCTCGAATCAGTATCAGGTTTTCTTGTGGAGAAGGAGATAGAGTATTTTCATAAGATCGTTACCGCGCCTGAGAAGCCGTTCTGGTTTGTTCTGGGTGGCGCGAAGGTAGCTGATAAGATACCTGTTATTGAGAACATGATCGAGAAGGCGGATGGCATTCTTATTGGTGGAGCTATGGCATATACATTTCTAAAGGTCCAAGGAGTAGAGATCGGATCATCCCGTTTGGAAAGCGAGATGATAGATACTGTTAAAGGAATACTTGAGAAGGCTAAATCTAAGAATGTTGATATAGTTCTTCCTGTAGATCATGTTGTCACCGATAGTATCGATGCATTGGAGCACTCAAAGATAACAGACGGTCAAAAGATAGAAGATGGATGGATGGGTGTAGATATAGGGCCAAAGACGATAGGTCTATTTAATGGAAAATTAAGTCAGGCAAAGACTATTGTTTGGAATGGGCCTGTTGGAATATTTGAAAATGATAATTGCGCTGCTGGCACAAAGGCTCTTGCGGAAACAATAGCTAACTCATCTGCTACATCGGTTATAGGCGGTGGTGATAGCGCTGCCGCAGCTGCTAAGTTTGGAGTTGCTGATAAGATGTCCCACATATCAACCGGTGGCGGCGCGTCCTTAGAGTATCTTGAGGGCAAGACACTACCTGGTATCGCGGCACTAACCGACAAAGAGACAATCAGCACATAAAAGGGAGTTAATAGCAATGAGGAGAAACATTATTGCAGGAAACTGGAAGCTGAACAAAACCATAAATGAGGCAGTCGATCTTGTAAATGGATTAAAGAGAGAGCTCTCTGATGTTAGTGAAGTAGATATAGTTGTCTGCCCAGTTTACACCGCGCTATCTGATGTTAATGAAATTCTTATAGATTCTCATATTAAGTTTGGCGCGCAAAATGTTTATTGGGAAGAGAGCGGCGCGTTTACCGGCGAAGTTTCACCAGGTATGCTTAGAGATGTTGGATGTACCTATGTTGTTATAGGACACTCAGAAAGAAGACAGTTTTTTAGTGAGACCAATGAGACAGTAAATAAGAAGCTTAAGGCCTCTTTGGCAGCTGGTTTGATCCCTATAGTTTGCGTGGGTGAAAACTTAGAAGAGCGCGAGTCAGAGAAGACATTTGATGTAGTAAAGTATCATATAGAAGGATCGTTAGCTGATTTAACGCCTGATGAGATGAAGAGCGTTGTTATAGCATATGAACCTGTCTGGGCGATAGGTACCGGCAAGACTGCTACTCCAGAGCAGGCGCAGGAAGTGCATCAGTATATAAGAAAACTTCTAAACGATATCTTTGGCAAAGAGCGCGCTGATAGCACGAGAATTCAGTATGGCGGTAGTGTTAAGCCGGATAATATAAAAGAGTTAATAAATAAAGAAGATGTAGATGGCGCCTTAGTTGGAGGCGCAAGTCTTAAGATAGATAGTTTTAGTCAAATTGTGAAAGGAGCAATTCAATAAGATGTATATATTTGTATTAATAATCCATATAATCGCGTCATTCGTTTTAATAGGGGTAATACTCTTGCAGGCAGGAAAGGGTGGTGGACTTGCGGGTACCTTTGGTGGGGGCGGATCTCAGACCACGATATTTGGTCAGAAGTCCTCAGATTTTCTTACCAAGGCCACGACTACAAGCGCTGTACTATTTTTGTGCACATCTTTGACATTGGCGTTATTATCCAGCAAAAGGCAAAGGTCTATTATGGAAGGCGCTAATATATTGCCTACAGCTGCTTCTACAATGCCTACTGGTACTGAATCTGCGCAGAGCTCTGGGCAAGATGGGATTCCTGTCCAGGAGATAGAGATAATTCCAGAAGATACTCAAGAAGTAATTTCAGAGGTCCAACAGGTTATGCCTGATATCGAAGAGACAGTCTTACCAACTGAACCCCCTCCTTTCAGGGGGCCGGGAACAGATTTAGAATAAAATTGGGTACTTATGTTATATGTTAAAACCAAGCTTATAAGACCGCTGGTAATATCAGCGGTCTTTTTCATTCCTCCTACGCCTATATTGAGCTTAGCAAAGAAGCCGGCTTCGGGGTACTGCGAAAAAATTGCTATACTAAAAAAAATACGTAATTTCTTCTTGGTCCCACTGATGTTTCTTACTATGTTAGGATGCGGTGATCCTGCGCTTAAGATAGATTATGCTCATGATGGTGTTCCTACTACTGGTGATACCATCGTAGTTGGTTCAATAGCTGACGCTAGCACTTTGATACCTATTATTGCCGCGGATTCAGCCTCTCATGATATATGCGGCCTGGTATATAACGGTCTTATTAAATATGATAAAGACCTTAATATAGTAGGCGAACTTGCCGAAAGTTGGGAGATTCAAGAAGACGGTTTGGTAATAGTCTTCTACCTGAGGAAAGGCGTGAAATGGCACGATGGTTATCCATTCACAGCTCACGACGTGAAATTTACATATGAGAAGCTTATAGATCCAAATGTGAGGACACCTTATAGCGGAGATTTCTTAAGAATCGAGTCCTTAGAGATGGTAGATATCTATACGATAAAAGTTAGGTATAAAGAACCATTCTCGCCAGCTCTCGCGTCTTGGGGAATGTGGATCATCCCAAAACATCTTTTAGAGAATGAGGACCTAAATACCACTAAGTATGGTCGCTCTCCAATAGGAACAGGTCCATACAAGTTTGTTAGGTGGAAGAGCGCTCAACGAATAGATCTTATTGCCAACGAGGATTATTTCCAAGGTAGACCCTATATAGATCGATATGTATATCGCATTATTCCAGATACCGCTACCATCTTCCTAGAGATTCAGGCCCAAGGGGTCGATATGATGGGTCTTACCCCTTTGCAGTTTAAGAGACAGACCCAAAATAGCTTTTTCAAATCACATTATACTAAGTTTCAGTACCCCGCTTTTGGATATACATATCTGGGTTTTAATCTTCTAGATGATAGATTTAAAGATAAGAGAATAAGGCAGGCGATAAATTTGGCCATTGATAAACAGGAGCTAATCGAAGGAGTGCTGATGGGCTTAGGTAGAGTGTGCACAGGTCCATTTGTTCCTGAGTCATGGGCGTACAATAAAAATGTAGCTCCGAAGGAGTTTAACCCTGATAGAGCAAGGGCGTTGCTTAATGGTATCGGGTGGAAGGATTCAGATCAAGATGGCTGGCTTGATAAGGATGGGAAGATATTTGAATTTACTATTCTAACCAATCAGGGTAATGAGTTACGCCAGCGAGCAGCTGAAATAATACAGAGAAGATTGAAACAGATAGGTATTAAGGTAAAGATCAGAATAGTCGAGTCGAGCGTATTTCTTACAGAGTTTGTTAATAAGAAGAGATTTGAGACTATACTTATGGGCTGGGGCCTCTCCCGCGACCCTGACTCTTATGATATATGGCACTCATCAAAGACAAGAGAAGGTGAGTTCAATTTTATAAGTTATAAGAATGAGGAGGTAGATAAACTTTTGGAAGAAGGAAGACGCGTTTTTGATACAAGTGAGCGCGCTAAGATATACCATAGGGTACATGAGATCCTTTATGATGATCAGCCATACGTTTTTCTGTGGGTTGCTGATAGTTTACCGATCGTTCACAAGCGTTTTAAGGGTATCGAGCCTTCGGCAGCTGGCATAGGGTATAATTTTATTAAATGGTATGTGCCCGAAGGGCAACAGAAATATGAACGTTAACCGTCATTGCGGGCATATTAGTCACAGATTGTTGTTATTTTTTAAAAAACAGTACC
>JBHPDT010000031.1:0-20627 GCA_042577545.1 Candidatus Omnitrophota bacterium
GAGTTAATAGTACCATTAAACAACGTATCTGAAGCCAGGGCAGCGTCGATCCTGGACTTTATAATTGACGATGTTTTTTGGCTATTATGCTCCTGAAGCTGCTCATACTCTATCGGCTTGACTTCAATGTGCATATCTATCCTATCAAGCAAAGGTCCTGATATCTTTGATAGATATCTCTGTATCTGTATAGAGGTACATATACAATTCTTTTTCGGATGAGATAAGTAACCACACGGGCATGGGTTCATTGTTGCAACTAACATAAAATTTGCTGGAAAGGTTACGTATGAATTTGCCCTGGATATTCTTATCAGCCCTTCTTCAATAGGCTGGCGAAGAGATTCCAATACATCCCGTCTAAACTCAGGTAGTTCATCAAGAAAGAGTACGCCATTATGCGCGAGGCTTATCTCGCCCGGTCGTATATTCTGTCCTCGTCCACCGCCCGCCATCCCAGCATCTGATATTGAGTGATGCAAGACCCTAAAAGGAGGGGTCTTGATCAGGTTTACGTCTTTTTGCAGCAATCCGCTTATGCTATATATCTTGCTTGTTTCAATCGCTTCGTTTTCATCAAGGCTACCCATTATTGATGGCAGGCGCTTAGCCAACATGGTTTTTCCGACGCCAGGGGGACCGATCAAGATAATATTGTGTCCACCAGCTACAGCGATCTCCATGGCTCTCTTGGCAGTACTATTTCCTTTTATATCTGAGTAATCTATCGTATTATCTGTCGAAGGCAGCTTTTTCTCGAGAAAAATCTCATCAGTTGAGTAGATGCCTTCTTTTATATATGTTATTATCTCATTCAAAGAACGGAACCCTTTTGCGTTGACGTCTCTTACTGCCCTGGCTTCAGATACGTTGTTTAATGGTACTATTAACTCTTTGTGCGAAGAAAACCTTACGTTATCAGCTATCGATAACGCGCCCCTTATGGGTCTTAGCCCCCCGTCCAATGAGAGCTCTCCGCACAAGACCCTATCTTTTAATGATTTAATATCAACGACCTCTAAGGCGACTAATATGCCTATCGCGATAGGAAGGTCATATATTGACCCCTCCTTTTTTAAGCACGCTGGCGCGAGGTTCACAGTGATTCGTTTTCCCGATATCTTATATCCGGAATTTTTTAAAGCAGCTATTACCCTTTTTGATGATTCCCTGCAGACTGTATCGGGGAGTCCTACAATAGAGAAGGAGGGTAGGCCGCGTGATATATCTACTTCAACATCTATCCTGTAGGCATGAATGCCATATATTGCTCTTGATTCTATCGTTGACAGCATCGTTAATCTCCTTATTAAAAAGCGTCTACTATATGTGTAATATCAACCATCTTTGAGTTCTCAATAAATACTACAGCTAGAATATCAAATCTAGCGTTTGCATCTGCTATGTTGTGGGTATCTAGCCACACTGTCGCGAGTTGCGTAAGCTTATCTGTTTTACGTCTAGTTATAGATTCCAGCGGGTTATGGAAACGATAACCTTGCGCGCTTCTTACCTCAATAAAGACAAAGAAATTCTCATCTGTAGCAACTATATCTATTTCACCAAGCTTGCATGTGAAATTTCTCTCAATAATTCTAAAATCCTTTTTTTTCAAGAATCTTACCGCAATATCTTCAGCTATCTTACCTATTTTTTTTGTATGCATCTAACTCCCCTTATAAGGAGAGGCTGGCAAAGGAGCAACCAGCCTCTCCCATGATATTAGTCAGCAAAGGCGGCCAAGATAACATCAGCCAGCTTCTTCTTTAGAGATTCATCTGTAAGACTGACCGTGTTATACCATTTCCCATCTTTGCCAAGCTCTTGGGGCATGCCGACAAACATGCCTTCTCTGCCATTTACTATGCGTAAGCCCTTTATTATAAAGCTTCCGGCTATAGATACATCAGCAAAGCCCCTAAGTGGTTTATTAGAATCGAGTTTATGTATGCGCTCAACCCTTATTCCGATATTCTCATCCATTAGGATCACCCCCTTTCATAAGAAATTTTTGGCCTTCACTTGTATATGTCGTAAAAAGTAGGCATTTTCTTTCAAAAAAAATGAAAAAAAATAAAAAAAATTGTGCTCAGACCTGTCCCCTTTGTGCACGTCCCCAATATTTTGCTAAAAAAAGAGGCATTTTACTTGACTTCTTATATATATGTGCTATACTTATTATGTAACTATATATAAATAATTAAGTTGTATCCCCCCTGGCAAAATACGAAGTCCTAAAGATTATGAAGAAATCTACCTATATAGCGGCATTAGTGTCGATACTGCTAATTGCAGGTCTATGTCTCATTTCTGCTGATGAACTCTGTGCAGATGACCTAAGCCAGCATAAGATTAGGGTTATGTCTTCAAAGAGGAATGATAGGATCTTTGATGACATGGCTGTAGATCTGCTTAATGGTAAATCCCGCTTTGTATCTTTGGATGACATGGTCAAGATCTTGAAGGAGTATGGAGTTATACAACTACATTCTGAGGATATTGGACCAGCTAGAGAGATTATACTCAAAGAGGTTGCTTTCAGAATGTTAAAGCAGCACTATCTTCCATATCCTGCAGATAAGATAAATGTATACCGGCAGCAGCGAAGACCATCTTCAAATGCCAATGTACTTTCCAGCTACCTTGGCAGGAACCTAGAACCATCTATCTATCTGCCTTTAGACACCGCTACAGTAAAGGATAACGAAAAACTTAAGACGCTATACTGGTCCGATCTTGTTGCTCAGATCTCAACCTCAATAGATAAGCTTAGGCTTAACCGCATCAGTGATAAAGAGCAAAGTGAGGCTAGTTATTTTGCTCATGAGAGTCGCCTGAGCGCAGCGCAACTTCTAAGAAGGGGGTTTGTGCAACAGGAGGATATAGAAGAGCCCTTACAGAAAGAGACTGATGATGTTAAGGTTATAGTCTCTGCTGCTAACCAAAAACTAAAGAAGTG
The DNA here is from genome assembly GCA_042577545.1 of Candidatus Omnitrophota bacterium. Lineage (GTDB taxonomy): Bacteria > Omnitrophota > Gorgyraeia > JABMRG01 > JABMRG01 > JBHPDT01. The sequence goes on from JBHPDT010000031.1 coordinate 2,960, forward strand.
GATCGATGAGGGTAGTATCGAGAGTGATGATACTCCTGTGATAGCGGAGATAGTGACCCAGTTTATAGTTATGAGTTCCGGGACTAACACTACTGGCCTCATCTCTAATATCGACAGTATGGAGGGCGTTGATGATCTCAGGGATGCTATACTGATCTGCGTAAGAGATACAACAGAGTTGATTCAAAGATGCAATCCATCTGACTATGCCGCCTTTGCAATGTTCCAAAGCCTGATAAATGCGATATCGAGCCGCTGTAGTCGTCGCTCATCAGATGATATAATAGACCAACCGCTTACTATCGATCTGAAGCACTCAAGCTCACGCTATTCTGCCTAGACTATTATTTCTTCCTTTCAGCAAAGAATCCTTGAAAAAAACCATATCCCACGATATAATGCTTTATTGAGATACAATAAGTATCCCTCGGCTTCTATAACCCCGTTCCAACGTTAACGAGGTTGTAAGGCCTCGGGATCAATTCGCACTTATAACTTATGTCACACGTTGTGCGACATAAGTTATGTGCTCATTGAGGAGAGGATATGCCTAAGATAAAAAATTCTGATTTTACGCATGAAGACCCATGGCGCGTTTTTAGGATTATGAGCGAATTTGTTGAAGGTTTTGAGGAGCTCTCAAAGATAGGGCCCGCTGTTACTATATTTGGTTCTGCCCGGTCAAAACCCACTGACAAATATTATAAACTCACGGACAATTTAGCTTACAAGCTTGCTAAAGCAAAGTATGCGGTAATTACCGGAGCTGGGCCTGGAATTATGGAGGCTGCCAACAAAGGAGCTAAGAGAGCAAAGGGCAAGTCGATAGGTCTTAATATCGAGGTGCCGTTTGTGCAGGAACCTAATCCCTATATAACTCAGCTTATTGATTTTAAATACTTCTTCATCAGGAAGGTAATGTTTGTAAAGTACGCAAAAGCCTTTGTTGTGCTTCCGGGCGGTTTTGGCACAATGGATGAGTTCTTTGAGGCTATTACACTGGTGCAGACCCAGAGACTTGAGTCGTTTCCGGTTATACTTGTAGGTAAGGAGTACTGGAAGGGGTTAATAGATTGGATCAAGGATAAGATGCTTAAAGATAAGCGTATTAGCGCAAAGGATTTGGACATATTTCATCTTACAGATAGCCCTGATAAGGTGCTTCAAATAATAAAAGATTTTTATAAGAAGTAGTGGCCCCTCACGTTTTTTTGAGTCAGAAGGGATCATCCTGATCCCTGTCTTCCGGCAGGCAGGCGCCTCAAGCAGAGAAGGTTCTCCGTCCAATGAAATCCATAAGCACACCTGGCACAGCTATTTTTTTATCAAGAATATATAGTCTATTGTATAAATTATATGGGCCGCGCCATTGGTGGCCCGCTAAGACCGCTTTTGAAGTATGCGTCGGCGCTATCCTGACACAGAATACGAGTTGGTCTAACGTAGAGAAGGCTATAAAAAACTTGAAGAAGGCGAACTGCCTGAGGCCGGATTCTTTAAGCAGGATCAGCCTGAGTCAGCTAGCTAAACTTATACGTCCATGCGGTTATTATAATCTTAAAGCCCAAAGGCTAAAGAGTTTTTTAAGATACCTTAACCTCAATTATGGCGGCAGCTTAAGGGCTATGAAGAAAAAGCCGATTAATATACTCAGGGATGAGCTCCTCGGTATCAAAGGCATTGGACCTGAGACAGCTGATTCAATACTGCTATATGCGCTCAAGAAGCCCGTCTTTGTTATAGACGCCTATACTAAAAGGATAATGAGCTGCCTTAAGATATGTCAAAAGGATGATGGATATGATAAGATTCAGTCGTTATTCATGAGCAGCCTACCGGTCCAAGAGCGGCTTTTCAATGAATATCATGCCCTCATAGTTGAACATGCGAAGAATGTATGCAAGAGCAAGCCGAGCTGCAATAAGTGTATTTTGCTAAAAAGGAGATAGATAATGGGGGTTGTGAGCGAGAAGATAGGTTTAAGCACCAAAGGACGTGGGGACATAATAGATATTACAAGCAGGGTAAAGGACTTACTCATCAAGACCAAGTTAAAGAGCGGCGTGGTTACAGTGTTTGTCATAGGATCTACAGGGGCATTGACTACTATAGAATATGAATCAGCGCTAGTTTCAGATATAGGAGAACTATTTGAGAAGATTATACCGTCAAATGTATCATATGAACACGACAGGACATGGGGTGACGCTAATGGATATTCTCATCTTCGAGCTTCACTATTAGGGCCTTCGATTACAGTGCCGTTTATTAATAAGAAGCTCACCTTAGGTACTTGGCAGCAGATAATATTTATAGATTTTGATAACCGCCCAAGAGAGCGCAGTCTAATACTCCAATTTATAGGAGAGTAGTTTAAGTATGGCAATCAAGATAGCAGGCGATTTTAGCGCCTATTACAATAAGCTAAACGTAAACCAGAAGAGGGCCGTTGATATTACCGAGGGCCCACTTTTAATATTAGCAGGTCCTGGCACTGGAAAGACCGAGCTTCTCTCAGTCAGGGCAGCAAATATTATTCGCCAGAAGAAGGCCTTGCCTGAGAATCTTCTTATCCTTACCTATACTAACGCGGCAGCTAAAGCGATGAAGGAGAGGCTGGTAAAGATACTTGGTCCAGAAGGCTATGATATAGAGGCAGGTACTTTTCATAGTTTCGCAAATTCAATTATATTAGATTCAGATGAGGCGGCAAATTATGTGCAGGATAAGATACAGATGGCTGCTGATAAGGATGAGGATATAGAGCAGATCAAGCTGCTCGAGTATATACTAGATAATACAGATGGGATCGATGCCATTAGACCTTTTAGGGCGCCATATTTTTATCGTAGAGACATACAAAGCAAGATCAGCGAGCTTAAGAAAGATGGGATAAGACCGAGTGAATTTAGGGAGTTTGTCGGGACGGTTAAGTCAGATGGTGTATATATTGAAGATAAGCATATCCCGAGATTAAAGGCCCTGGCTACAATCTATAAACTCTATGAAGAATATAAGAATGGAAATAATAAAGAGATATTTGACGCGCGCGGAAGATACGACCTTGATGATATGATAATGTTTGCTCTTGAGGCTCTCGAGAAAGAGGATGAACTTCGGAGGGTAGTTCAACATCAGTATAAATATATAATGGTTGATGAGTTTCAGGATACAAATGGAGCTCAGCTTAACCTGCTCTTTAAGCTGATTCATGGCGATAGACCTAATATATGCTGCGTAGGAGACGACGACCAGTCAATATATCGTTTCCAGGGAGCGTCAGTAGGCAATTTCAAGATACTTAAAGAGAAGTTTTCAGATATTGAGGTTGTTTCATTAGATAAAAATTATCGCTCAACAAAGGATATAATAGATCTTTCAGGCAAGATTATAAGTCACCTGCCCAAGAAGGAGCGCATGGTTGCCAAAATATTGGAGCCTCAGAAGAAGTATAAAGATAAGGCTATCGAATTTCATGAGCTTACTACTGAAACCGAAGAGTTACTATTTGCTACAGAAAAAATCGAAGAGGCGCGAGCTATTATAGAGAGATCATCTGAGCTTAGCGATGATGAAAAAAAGCTGCCTTATAACAACATCGCGGTATTAGTGCGCAAAAGAAAAGATCTGCTTAAGGTGATCGATGCGCTGCTTAGGGCGGGTATTCCTTACGCTACTGATGGCAAAGAGGACATCTGCCATGAGAAGAGGGTAAGACAGATGTTAGATGTTCTAAACCTGGCGCATACGATTGATCCCACAAATATCAGGCCCCAAGACGCTGTTTTTTATAGAATTTTGACCAGCGACTATTTCAATATACAGATGTCCGATCTACTCAAATTTATCGGATATGTTAATTCAAAAAGAACTAAACAGAGGGAATCGAAGAAGCCAGGTGATATTACGCTCTTTTCACAATTTATGCGGGAGTTTGATACCGATTATAAAGATAGCCTCCCGACAAAAAAAGATACCGCAAAGCTTAGCATTGCAAAAAGGCTGGGTCTATCAGACCCCAACTCACTGCATTGTGCCGGGTGGGCGATCAAGAGGCTTAGGAGGGAGTCTGAGATAAGGCCTGTTCACGCGATTCTGATGCAGTATATAGATGACGCGGGAGTATATAAGTACATCCTGAAACAGTATTCTGATAATAATATATTGAAGATAAGGGATTTACGCGCGCTGTCCTCATTTATAAATATGGTAAAGAACGCGGATCTCAGAGACCCTGGAATGAAGCTTATAGATTTTATTAATGAGATCCAGACAAAGAGTGAACATGGTATGCCGCTGACCGGTAATCTTGTAACATTGAGTCAGGAGGGCGTTAGAGTTTATACGGCCCATGGCTCTAAAGGCCTGGAATTTCATACAGTTATAATACCGTTCTGTCTGCAGAATAAGAACTGGCCCGCGCGCCCGATGGCGGATAAGATACCGATACCTCCGCAGATTTTCAAGACAAAAGAGAGAGCATCTGATAAGAAGGTTATCAAGGAGTTGAACTTTTTTGATGAGACACGGCTCTTTTATGTTGCTTCAACGCGCGCCAAATCACAGCTTATTTATAGTTGTAGCCCTACAGAAGACGCTGTCAGCAGCTCATATCTTTCCAGCGTTGGCCTTAATAGCGATGAGTCTAAATCACAGGCTAGAGAAGAAGAGGTCTTGAGCCGCTTCTTAAAACACGACAAAAAGGAAGATCCTTTTGTTGGCACAGAGGCGATTCTTAAGGATATGGTCTCCAATCTGAAGTTAAATCCTACAAGCTTGAATAACTATATCTCATGCAAACGAAAGTTTCTCTATGATGATATACTGCTTCTGCCTTCCAGCAAGAAGCTCGGTCTATCATTCGGCAACTGTGTTCACAAGGCGCTGGAAGATACATATAGGCATCTTATGGATAGTGACAGATTTCCAAGCTTTGATTTTTTTAAGGAATCTTTCAAAGCAGAGTTGTATTATCAGGGGGTTGAGGATTCCATAAAATTACGCTGTCTTAGCCAGCTTGAGACCCTACATTCCTGGTATGAGTTGCAATCAAGGAATCCTGTAAAGCCTCTCGGGCTCGAGAAGAAGCTTGCAATAATGTTAGATGATAGCCTTGTTTTTACAGGAAAATATGATAAGACCGAGATTGTTGATGAGGAGAAAAAACTAGTCAGGGTGGTCGATTATAAGACAGGTAAACCAGACAACCACATAAAGAAGATTCTAAATAACAGAGCAGACCTGGGAAGCAATGAGTGCGATGGTTACCTGAGGCAGCTGATAGCGTATAAGCTTCTCTTTGATAGAGATAAAGATCAGAATAGAGGTTGCAGGGTTGCTGAGGGTATGCTCGTATTTGTTGAGCCAGCCAAGAGCAGTGTCTTAAAATATGGTCTTAAGAAGGGGGAGTTTGTAAATAATGTTGTTAAAGTAAGCGATGATATGGTTGATAACTTAATTAAAGTAATAAAGGATTCGTGGCGTTCTATTAAGGGGCTTAATTTTGAAAAACTTCCAGAGCGCGACGAGGATATTACCAGATGCGGAGGTTGTGACTATAAAAATATATGTTGGGATTAGCAGCTTCTACTTGCAAAGGGTATCTCCTGTGGTAAAATAACCTTATAAAGAGGAGGGATCTATTATGATACTCGGACTATTTAAAAAGAGAAAGCCCAGGAAAATTTCAAAAGAAGAGGCTGTGGTAGAGGGCGAGCTAATCGGTAAGGTGACCCATTATTTTACGTCTTGCAAGGCAGGGGTAATCAAGCTAAAGAAACCCCTTGCTGTGGGAGATAAGATATGCGTAGACGGCCATACGACCAAATTTAAGCAGAAGGTATCTTCGATGCAGGTTGATGGAAAGGCGATAAGTAGCGCCAACAAAGGTAAAGAAGTGGGCGTGAGAGTAAAATCAAGAGTGCGTATTAATGACGCGGTATATAAACTTTAGTATTAATGTATGGACTACCCCTAACTTATGAATGATAAATTTAGATCAGGTTTTATAGCCATAATAGGTAAGCCCAATGTGGGCAAATCCACCTTATTAAACTCTCTCTTAGATAAGAAGATAGTAATTGTTTCCAATAAGCCAGAGACTACTCGAGAAAGTGTTAAAGGTATACTAACAACCAAAGATACTCAAGTAGTCTTTGTTGATACGCCCGGCATACATAAGCCCCATCTTCTTCTTGGCAAGGTAATGGTTGATAAGGCTAGAGAGGCGCTTTTTGACGCCGATCTGCTCTTATTTATGGTAGAGCTTACCTCAGGTTTGAGCGACAAAGATCATATGATTCTTGATATGATTAAATCAGCAGGTAAGCCCGCTATAGTGGTTATAAACAAGATAGACGCTGCAAAGAAAGCAGGGATACTGAAAATTATAGATGATCTAAAAAGCGCATATGGATTTCTTGATTATATTCCTATATCCGCTTTGAATAAAGACAACATCATTCTTCTTACTAATACAATAAAAGCGAATCTGCCTCTCGGTGATCAATATTACCCCGAATCACAAATCACTGACAGGCAAGATGAGTTTCAGGTCGCTGAAATTATAAGGGAGAAGATCCTGGCTTTGACTAAGCAGGAGGTGCCGCATTCGGTAGCCGTAGTCATAGAGACCCTGTCTAAAAGGGATAATAAGGATATCTTGGATATTGAAGCCATGGTATATGTGGAGAGAGAATCTCAAAAGGCGATCATAATAGGTAGTAAGGGCGAGATGATGAAAGAGATAGCTACTCTTAGCAGGATTGAGCTTGAGGAGAAGTTTGGGGTAAAAGTTTTTTTAAAGACCTGGGTTAAGGTGTTAAAAAACTGGCGCAAGGATCCTAATATGTTAAAGAGACTAGGAGTATGCTAAAGATATGATAAAGGCAAAAGTATTTTCATTGGCCATGGTGCCTGAGGCAGGGCAATATCTTGTCACGCTTGAGGAGATAAACGGAACTCGTCTTTTGCCTATCTGGATAGGACCATCTGAGGGTATGGCAATCGCGGCCGTACTCGGGAAGCATGATTTTCCACGTCCGCTTACACACGACCTCACAGTTAATATGCTTAAAGAGCTTAAAGTGACCCTGGATAGTGTCATAGTCACTGAGCTTAAGAATGACGCGTTCTACGCTAACATAGTCTTAAAGCAGGGCAAAAAGAAGTTATGTATAGATGCCAGGCCAAGTGATTCGATAGCTATTGCCTTGCGAGTAGATGCCCCTATCTTTATTGAGGAAGAGGTGCTTAACAAGTGTCCTAAGATTCAGAAGCCGATTACCAGCAGTGAAGTCGAGAAGTTTAAGAAGGGGCTTGAAAAACTAAGGCCTGAGGATTTCTTTCAAGAGGGAAGAGATGGACGATGACTTAAGAAGGGCAAAGGCTTATTCTAGATCTAAACATTATGCAGCACTTACCGAGATGCTAGTAAGCCTCGGTTTTTTTATCTTTATTATATACGGAGGCTTCTCTGCCTACGTTGCTGGCATTATTAATAGAGTTGTATCGAACGGTTATTTGGGTGTAATGCTCTATGTCTGCGCTCTCGGCGCGTTATTAAGCATCCTGACATTTCCTTTAGATCTTATAAGCTCATATTCTATAGAGCATAAGTTTGGCCTATCGAAACAGAATCTTATCAACTGGCTTAAAGATTATCTAAAGAAGTTGGCTATCGGGGCTATTCTTTATTCCATAGTTGTTATAATGCTATACGCTCTTTTACGGAACACGCCAAGGATGTGGTGGGTTTGCGCCGGACTAGGTTATTTTATCTTAAGTGTTGTGTTAGCTAAGATATTTCCAGTGCTTATAATACCATTATTTTATAAGCTTGATGAGATTCAAGACGAATCATTGAAAGAACGCATTTTAAGACTAGCCAAGAGCGTGGGAGCAAATGTGCTAGATGTTTACAGAATTGTATTGGGCGCTAAGACAAAGAAGGCCAATGCCGCGGTATGCGGCCTTGGCAGTACTAAGCGCATACTTCTTTCAGATACCCTTATCCAACAATATGACGCGGATGAGATAGAGGCTACTTTGGCTCATGAGCTTTCTCACCATAAGTTCAACCATTTTTGGAAGCTGAGCCTTTATAATTTTATTTTTACATTATCTGGGTTCTTTCTAGCGAACGTTTACATGCAGCGTATTTTACTTTCTGGCAGGGTTGATAAACTTTATGATTTTACAATGCTTCCGATTCTGGGATTGATATTTTTTCTATATAATTTTATGGTTTCACCAATAATGAATCTTATTTCCAGAAAGTACGAAATTCAGGCCGACATTGAGGCTATTAATATAACGCAGAAACCATCAGTTTTCGCGAGCTTAATGAAGAAACTCACGCTTCAGAATCTTTCTGACCCTGATCCTAGCCCATTGATTAAGATACTGTTTTATGATCATCCGACGGCAAAAGAGAGAATAGGGCTCTGTGGGGTCATGGAGAAAAAATTTACAAAATCGTAAGTTTTTTTCTTGCGTGCCATTTTCTTTTATGCTATTATAACCAAAAGAGGAGGTGAGATAGGTGAAGAAATTATTAATAATAGCACTTTTAGTTTCATTCGTAATAGGGACGGTCTCTATGTCTGCCTTGGCTGTAGAAGAAGGTAAGGCAAAGAGAGGGGCCAAGAACACGCTTCTAGGTTGGACAGAGATTCCAAAGACAATAATGCAGGTTACAAAGGATACAGATAATCCGTTCTTGGGTATTACTGTCGGACTTCTAAAGGGTATCGCTAACACCTTTGCGAGAACAACATCAGGCATGGCTGATCTAGTCACACTGCCTTCTGGAGAGAGTGAGCCTCTAATGAAAGAGACGATGGTAGAGGTAGGCTCTGAGACCAAATAGATCAAATAATTATTTATTAGATCTCTTATAATAGATGATGCAGATATTAAAAGGGCTGCCGTATGGCAGCCCTTTATCATCATCCGCTAGATATGTTCAGGCAGTTCTGGTAGAAGCCGGTACGTAGATACTATATTTTTTTAAAGTTAATCGCACAGCACTTAGCACATATGGGGTTTGAGTATGCGCAAGACTATCTCTGTGATAGGAAGTGCGGGCTGTAGCGCCCAAGAGCTTGAGACCGCATATGAAGTCGGTAGAGGTATAGGCGAAAATGGCGCGGTTCTTATCTGTGGCGGATTGGGCGGTGTAATGGAGTCAGCTGCCAAAGGCGCTAAAGAATTTGGCGCGCTTACAATTGGCATACTTCCTGGCGCGGATAAGTCAATAGCCAATCCGTATATAGATATCCCTATTCTAACGACCTTTGGTGAAGCAAGAAATGTAATAGTAGCTTTGAGCGCTGATGCCCTTATAGCTATAGGAGGATCTTTAGGCACTCTTTCTGAACTAGCTTTCGCAATGAAGCGCAAAAAGCCCGTTATCGGGATCAAGACGTGGGATTTGGATAAAATTTATTGTGATAAAGTTAATATTATATCTGTTTCAAACGCGCAAGAAGCCATAGAACAAGCCTTTTCCTTTGCTTAAAGTATGAAGACACGATTATATCTTTTTATAACAGTTTTGCTGCCTGTAATTCTTGTTTATGGTTGCGCCTCGAATAAGGTCTATGTGGATACAGATGAGGTGCCTGGGCTTGGAGTTATGGTAGAGTTCCCTACGGGTAAGATAGTTCCGATTGATGTAAAGCGTGTAATATCTGGAAACGAGATAGAACTTACAAATGGGGAAAGAGCTGTATATATAGGTGTTCATATTCCCAATATGTATGATCTGCCAAGGGCTGCTATGGAGCTGAATAAACAGTTTGTGCTCAGCAATGATATCAGGCTTGAGTTTGACAAGAGGCAGAGGGACTCTAGAGGAAGACTTCTTGCGTATGTTTATACAACTGACGGTACCTTTGTTAACGCGGAGTTGATAAGAGGGGGTATGGCAAAGCTGATGATGAAGCCCCCTAACTTTAAAGAAAAGGATCTGTTGCAGAAGGCTGAGGATGAAGCAAGGGCCAACCAAAGAGGCGCATGGTCTAAAGAGTTCTGCGTTATAGCGCCATAGGAAATGGCTTATGGCACGTAGCATTTAGTTTATGGCTCATAGCGGATGGCGTAGAGCGTATAGAAAATTTAAGCGCTAAATAAATAGAAGGTGAATATATGAGTATATTTGTATTTGTGGCGGTAATAATTGTCTCATATTTTATGGTTAGAATAGGCGCGTCCGCGTTTGAGTTAACAGGCCTTGACCCTGAGCAGGCTCATTTTCAATCGCTCTCCGCGTTTACTGGCACAGGTTTTACTACTCGGGAGTCCGAACAGATTATGATCCATAAACAGAGGCGAAAGATCGCTTCTGTTATGATGATCTTTGGTAATGCTGGACTCGTTACCTTGATTGCCACACTTGTCAATTCAATCAGGCCTGATGGGTCCTCAATAATGGTCTTGCCTGTTATTAAACAGAATATACCCAGTGTTTTTCTGCCTTACTTAAATCTTACTATAGTGCTGTGTGTCTTATTTATAGTCTATCGCATATTTCATTCGAGTAAATTTGCCAGTGTCTTAATGGATAAGGTGCAACAAAAGATGGTTGATAAGAAGTTTATTCAGCGCGCGTGTTTTGAAGAACTTCTGTTAAATGCCGAGGGTTATGGCGTTTCACAGGTTGAGGTAACTGAGCAAAATCCCTTGCTTGGCAAGACACTCTCTGAATCTAGGCTGCGCGAACATGATATACTCCTGCTTTCTGTCAGCAGAGACGGAGAGAATATTATAAACCCAGCAGCCAACATTAAGTTCAAAACTGATGATAAATTGGTCTGTTTTGGTAAACTTGATAATATAAGAAAGATGGCTTACGAGGAGTCTTAAGAAAGTAATTATTTCAATATAAAATTAGGAGTGAATATGAGTGATAACCCTTTTGTATCAGTCATAGTTCCAGTTCGAAATTTTGAGCGTACGATAGAGAAGACCTTCGAATACCTATTGAATGTAAAATATCCGCGTGATAGATGGGAGATAATAATTGCTGATGGAGGCTCAACAGATAGAACACTAGATATTATAAGATCTTGGCAGAAGAAACATGAGTTTATTAAGCTCGTTGAGATACCTAATTGCCCTTCACCGGCATTTGCCAGAAACAAGGCTCTGGAGCGGGTTAAGGGTGATTTTATCTTCTTTACAGACGGAGATTGCGCGCCTTGCCAAGAGTGGATCAACATAATGCTTAAGCATTTTGAGGCTGATGAGAAGATAGGCATTGTGGGTGGTGAGATATATACCCTGCGCGTTGATCCTGATAATCTAACAGAGGCCTATTGTGAACATTTTAAGTTTAACATGGTATCCCCGCGATATGGTTTTATCAAAGAGGGGTATTTTCCCAATGTGTCAGATGCCAGACCTACACAGATCGCGGGCCATAGGGCATACTTCTTTGTTACCGCTAATGTCGCATATAGAAGAAGAGCTATAGAGGATGCCAAGGCGCGGTTCTGGGATCATCCCACAGGTGAGGATATGGATCTGTGCATTCAGGTCCAATCTAAGGGCTGGAAGCTATACTTTGCTCCTGACGCTAAAGTGGATCATATGCACCGCGCTGACTTCCCAGCCCTTAAGAAGGTGTGGGTCACTTATGGCATGGCGCACGCGCCCCTTCTTAGAAAGCATGCCACAAACTATTTTGAGATAGTATTTCAATCCATAAAGGGGATGCCTACCATATCAATACCCTCGCCGATTAGAGGTTTTATCTACTTAGGTAGTTTACATCTTTTTCATATCTTTAGTTTCTTCTTCTTGATAAGCCTAGTATTTTTCATCTTCGTTCCGACTATGTTGTGGCTTCTGATAACCCTGACGATGCTTGGAGTGAGTATTTATAACGCCTACAGATTCTGCTATTGGTGCTTGTTTATGCAGCCCCGGAAACATTTCTGGGTATGGTGCAAGATGAAGTATCTCACAAACCTATATTTTATTATCGGGGGCATGAAGGAATCGAAGAAATATAAGACCTTCTGTATTGAGCCTAGTTTTTGACAGAGCTTATCTAGATTCAGGGTGCTCAAAAGATTGTGATGCTAAATGGCTGACCTAAAAAAAATTCACACATTTACACAAGAATTATCATTAAATGCTGGAAATTTTCTAAAGAAGAACCTAGGTAAGATCAAGAAGATCTCTTACAAGGGCAGAATGAATCTTGTTACAGATATAGACACACGGTGTGAAAAGCTCATTCTCAAGCGTATTTTGGATAGATTCCCGGACCATAAGATACTTTCTGAAGAAGCAGGCAAGGTAGGCAGTGGAGATTCGGAATTCTTGTGGCTCATAGACCCGATAGATGGAACTACAAATTACGCTCATTCATTTCCATTCTACTGTGTTTCAATCGGGCTTTCAACAAATGGAAATATGGTTCTTGGCGCTATTTATGATCCTGCGCGAAACGAACTCTTCTCCGCTTATAAGAATGGCGGAGCCTTTCTAAATCGTAAGAGGATACATGTATCTAGAGTAAAAAAATTAGAGCGCAGCTTACTTACGACAGGCTTCCCTTATAAATTTGGCACTAAGATGAGGCGCAATATTACCAACTTTAGTAATTTTATGCTAAAATGCCAGGCTGTACGCAGGCCGGGATCCGCTGCTTTAGATCTCTGCTATGTGGCAGTGGGCCGTTTTGAGGGTTTCTGGGAGCTCGACCTGAGGCCCTGGGACACTGCTGCTGGCGCAATTATTGTTGAAGAAGCAGGAGGCAGGGTAACAACCTTCGATGGTAAGAGATTTGATCCTTTCAAAAAAGAGATTCTAGCGACCAACAATTTAATTCATAATCAGATGATGAAGGTAGTAGTATGATCCGAAAGAGAAAAAAACTGGACAAGCCCGCAGCAGTGGTTCTTGGAATCGCTGGAAGTGGCCGCAAAAATGGAAACTCTGAGATCTTGTTGGATAAAGTTTTAGAAGGCGCCAAGTCTAATGGGGCCAAGACAGAGAAACTAGTTCTTAATAGGCTTAATATCAAACTATGTGAGGCTGAAAACCATTGCATGAGAAAAGGCGCCTGCTTCATAAATGATGATATGACAAAGATTTATAAGAAATTAAAGACAGCGGATGCCGTTGTTATTGCCTCTCCGGTATACTTTGGTTCTGTTAGCGCCCAGTTAAAGACTCTTATTGATCGCTGCCAGGCTATATGGGCAACATATTTTATATTAAAGAAAAAAAGGTTGTACAAGGGAAGAAGAAGAGGCATCTTTATTTCAACAAGCGGCCACAACAAGAGACGTTTTTTTCAAAACTCAAAAGAGATAGTAGAGATACTTTTCATGATCTTGGGCATAGATCTATATAAAGAGCTTTATGTAACGAATCTTGAAGATCCTGGGGAAGTTTTAAAGCGAAAAAAGGTTCTAGATAAGGCATTTAGATCCGGAGTTGTTCTTGTAAATACGAATTTTACAGATAAGGACAAGAGATAGGATGTGGGTATTCTTAGCTCTTGTCTGCGCTTTTTTAGTTGCTACATCTGCCGCGTTTTCGAAGATTGCCCTAAGGCGTCATGATGAGTATTTTGTCGGGTTCCTGAGGCTAGCCGTAAGTTCGCCATTTCTGCTGTTGCTTCTTTTCTTGCCAGACATTCCCCAACCTGATGTAAGGTATTTTAAGGTTGTAGCATTTCTTGTCCCTCTGGATATAATATCCTATGTCTTATATAACAAAGCCATAAAGAATTCGCCCCTTTCTTTAACTATGCCCTTTATGTCATTAACCCCTGTCTTTTTGTTATTGACAGGATTTCTTATTCTTGGGGAAAAGGTAGGCTTGATAGGCTCTATTGGAATCTCTCTAGTCGTGTTTGGCGCTTATATTATTAAGATAGAGGTATTCAGGTATGGAGTTTTTGCGCCGATTCGCGCTATATACAGGGAAAAAGGAGTGCTGTATATGATCGCGGTGGCATTTATATATAGTATAACCGCAGCTTTGGGTAAGAAGGCCATAGGTTACTCTAGCCCTATATATTTTAGCGCGACCTATTTTCCAATTGTAGCTATCTCTTCTATACCAATAATCCTTATCAGATATAAGGCTAGTGTCAAGAGATCAAATTTTCGAAAAATAGATATCTGGCTCTTTCTTTTGATAGGCGTCGCCTTTGCCGCGTCTATGGTCAGCCATTCATTTGCTATAACTATGACAAAGGCAGCGTACATGATTACTGTAAAACGTATGTCAATGTTATTTGGGGTAATATATGGATGGCTCTTATTTAAGGAAGGGCATATACTAAACAGATTATTGGGCGCGGCGCTAATGATACTTGGGGTTCTGCTTGTGTCACTAGGCTAGTTTGAAGTAGAGAGAGAGCTGTCGGTTGTACTTAGAGAACTACTGGTTGAGCTAAGAGAACTGTCAGCTTTTGTACTAAGGCCGGTGCCTGTAGCGTTTATGGTCTGTGAATCTTTACCCTGCAGGACATCGGTTGAAAATGTTTCAACGCCACCTCCATATGGGTCAGAGTACTTATAGTTTCGCCTTATATTCATCTGATCAGATGTTATAAGGCCCTCTTTTTGCTCAGAGTACCTATAGCCGCCGTAAGGATCGCTTTTGAGATTACCCCTTTTTATATTCTCGGCATCAAAGTATTCGTATTGATGATCTTTCTTATTATATTTTAGCGCGCCTGTCAGATTTCCATAGGGATCATAATAGTCATATCCACCAAATGTCTTTGGCATTGATGATCCGGTCTTATTGCCCTCAGAATCGAAATAGTCATAGCCACCAGCCATATTAGGCCTGGTATTAGAGGTCCCGGGCGCATCAGCCCCGAAGGAGAGGTGACACATGAAAACGACGCTTACAATTACCACGATATATATATATATTCTATTACTCATACTACCCTCCACTACAATCATACCCTGCGCTTGAGCTTATGTCAATCCTAGCACTTAAAAACCGCTATTTTTTTTCGCCGTCCTTTCGTACTTATAAGCTCAATGTGTAATCTTCGCAGGGACGCTCAAAAAACCCCAGCGAGGTTTTTTGGCTCTGTTTTTGTCGCTCGCTCTTCCCAAGCCTTCGGCTTGGGAAACCATGCCCGCTCGCGACAAAAAAGCCCTGCTCAGATTACACATTTCGCTTTATCTTAGCATTGCCGAAAAATCTCTTAGGTGCCTTGTTTTAAAAAAACTTTTTGGATGGAAAAAATTTCTGAGACACCTCACATTTCAAAAAACATTCTAGGCTCTCGCAGATCCCAAACCAGGGGACATTTTCCACCAAGAGATACTCAGTGGAGTAAAGTGTCCCCAGGATTATAGGCCATTTTGGATTTAATTTGACATTTGGATTTTGTCATTTGAAATTTTGAATTTTTAAGAGCGGTACTCATAGGCACCAATGTCGTAGCCGGTGCCTTGGGGCCTTGGAGTGCCTTCTATATCCACGGCAGGCAGCTGATATGGAGGAAGAGCTGAAGTTGCTGTGTCTTTGCAGGGTGAGCCTGACTGCAGGCGATAGCTACCAGCGCTTTCAAACAAAGGATCCAAGCGGAAGCATCCTGGCTTGCTCCAGAAAGCAGGGATATCAATATCGCAATAGGATACTGTAAGCCCAAGAGAAGCAGGGCCAGTTGATGTTATAGTGTAATTGGACCCATAACTGGTATTATTCCATGCTATACAGTTTGCGACTTCCATGGTTTCTAATCTAATGCCCCTGCATAAACCAGAACCCTTAGAGCCTTCAAAGTTTCCGGTTATTGTACAGTGTCTAATAGATGAGTCTTCTACACTGCCAATAAATATCCCACTTATAATTCCGCCCCAGTTATCAGCTACAAGGTTATTGACGATATTTGCGCCTGCGGCATATATAACCCCTAATCCCGCTGGATAAAAAAGATCGCCCTGTGTCTGAGATCTATTGTTTGTTATGATATTACCGCTTACAGTCACCCTCAGGCCTAAGCTGTAACTCATGTTTATTATAATGCCGCAACCATCTGCGTTGGCGCCACTATTATTGTCTATGGTGTTTCCTGTAATTGTTGCGCTACCCGACATATATACTTTAGGAGATGATATCCCGGCAAATTGGCTTCCTGTGTTGCCTGTTACAATATTGTTGGCTATGGATAGCGTTTTTGCGTCACCAACACTGATTCCACTGCTTGCCCAAAATTCGTTGTGATCACGGCACGTATTATTGGTAACAAAATTATTATTAACAGTTATTCTGATAGGCGGGTTCCAAATGGCTGGATCGTATTCTCCCTCATGATTTACCTGTATACCGCAGCCGTCTGCATTGGCTCCGGTATTATTGCCTGAGGTGTTTCCTGTAACTGTTGCTTCGCCGTCATTACGGATGTATCGGCTGGATATACCGGAAAATTGTCCGCCTTGATTGCCTGTTACTGCGTTGTCTTTCAAAGTAAGTTCTTTCGCATGCCCTACATTGATGCCCCCACCAAGCCAATTGTCTGTATCATGGTAAAGAGCCTGGTTGTTTCTAACAATATTATCGCTGACAGTTATATATGCGCCAGTAAAGCTTTTATTGATCAGAGAGCTTACATGTATACCACATCCACCCGCATTAGCGGTACTATTATTCTCCACAATGTTTCCCGTAATTGTTGCTGTGCTGTCATTGGAAATCCGCATATTATATATTCCAGCGAAATTGGCGCCTGTGTTATCGTGTACCAGATTATCTGTTATTGTAAGATCCCCCGCGCTCTCAACAGAAATGCCTGCCGCATAAATACTAGAACTGCTAAGCAGCGCGCTAGTATTGTGGTCTATGATATTGTTTTTAATTACAATTGTATTAGTATTCGGCCATGCTCCTCTAATGTAAATACCAGCGTGATAGGAGTTAGAAGGGCCTGTTATTCTATTGTTGGAGATTACAAGGTTGGGGGTGGAGTTGAACGCTACAATACCTGTGTGAGCGATAGTAAAACCATCTATTGTGATATCGGATGCGCCATTACAGTATATCCCATAACCTGTAGGTTCATCTATTTTAGTCTCATTAGCTGTTGTATCGCGACAAGGATCATCATCTGGCTTTGTAGGATCTCCGTCATTGTTAGGGTCTGATGGGTCAGGGTCATCAGGGAAATCATAATCGGTTGGGTCATAGTTACTATCAGATGTGACTTCAGCAAAGCTTATAGAATATCCTCCCCAGATTGAAACACCATCCTTCATGTTTATGCTTTCATTGTATGTGCCACCCGAGACAAGCACATGATCCCCCGGGAGAGCCTCGCTACTACTTATTGCGTCTTGTATTTTATCAAAGTATCCTCTGCAATTACCCGGTACCCTATAAAGCATAACAGGCGCAGGCGCTACAGTCGTTGGCACCCTGCAGTACGCTGAAGTCACAAGCGTAAAGTCTTTCGGAGAGGCCTTGGGCTTAGGAGATGTCTTGGTTAATGATATCCGCACACTTTTCCAGTCTTGAGAATGTATCTTACGCTGTCCTGAAAGATCAAAGAAGGTAATATTCTCTGCTACAGTAGATGTATTACCATCCTCATCTGTATATATCAGATCATTATTAGCATCGGGTTCATACTCAACTGAGGAAGGAGGGGAGGAGCGGTTTAATTTCATGTAATCTGTAT
>JBHPDT010000032.1:0-20385 GCA_042577545.1 Candidatus Omnitrophota bacterium
GGTATGGCAGTGGGTCTACTGGGAGTAGCGTGCTTTAATATGCGAGTTCTAAGATCCTTCTTAATGAGTACCTTCTTCATTAGAGCGCCACTGCGATCTATCCCACGAGTATAAGCTTCTCCCTCAAGGCAACCCACATTAGTCTCTTGACCATCGGTCTCTACATCGAGGGCTGATCCCAAAACCCCCGCAACAGCTGTAGCTGTATACACCTCAAAAGATCGAAGAAGCCTAAGTACCTGAAGAAGCAGGCTAAAATAATGGCTTACAAAGACGGTATGAGAGCTGTTGCAAGGGATAAGAAGGGTATGTATGGCCCTGCAGGAAAAGGGGGCACAGTTAAAGGTGCGAGGAGAAGGCAGTTCAAAGGTCGTGGTGATTTTTCGAGTAAGCCCAACAAGGGTTATAAAGGCAATGTTGGGGGCAAGAAGGGGTCGTTGCCAAAGAGAGATGGGCATATCCTGCGAGGGTCAGGAGAGCATCGCAAACATCAGGGTAATCTTGAAAAAGCAAGATTAAGTAAACCCGAAGATAGGAACCATAACAGCCTTTCTGCATCTAGGAAGCCTGTTGCAAATAAACATCCGCAGGGCATGAGTCAGCATGCAAACAAACGCCAACCGCAGCGAACCAAGGATCGGGTGAGGCCAATGCCTGATGGAAGGCGCAAAGCGAATCATCCGCCTTCGTCAATGAGTTCTAAGCATAAGGGAAACTGGCAGCCGCCTGATTTGAGAAAGAAGAATTTTCCAAAAAAAGAGGGCAGCTTTAATAGTAAAAAACCTATCAGAAAGACGGATAAGCCTATGGGCAAGAGAATGACAGGAACTGCGCATACCAAGAGGACACCGAAGAAGATGACGTCAAAAAGACCTGTAAGGCGTAGGTAGGTTTATGAGATTGTTAATACAGAGAGTAAAAAGATCAATTGTGCATGTAGATGGTAGGGTAGTATCTGAGATCAAAAAAGGGCTCTCTGTTTTTGTTGGTATAGGTGTAGATGATAATGACGAAGATATCAGAAAGCTTGCGGAAAAACTTGTAAATCTTAGAATCTTTGAGGACGATGCAGGTAAAATGAATCTTAATCTTGCACAGGCAAAGGGAGAGGTCCTGAGCGTGCCGCAATTCACTCTATTTGCTGATACTAGTAGAGGGAATAGGCCGGGATTTGAGCTTTCTGCCAAACCTGATAGGGCAAGGATTTTATGGGAGGAGTTTAATTCGCTGCTAAAGAGCCTAGGCGCTGAGGTAAAAAAAGGCGTTTTCGGATCTCACATGGATATAGAATTAGTCAATGATGGCCCTGTAACGATTTGGCTTGATTCGAAATCAGATTGAAAAAGTAGGTTCAAACCCGGACCTTGAGCGTGACCACCTGTGCTCAAGGTCCGAGCTTGGATAGCTTTATTTTTTTGGTTGACAGGTGAACGATTGTTCACTATAATGTGCATAAGTACCGCACCCTTAAGGGTGCGGTACAATTGTGGATAACTTTTATGGAAAAAGATAGATTAAGATCATATGCTCAGATTGTAAGTGATTTTTATATGAAGAATAAGAAGATGCCGTCTTATTCTGAGATGCTTGGCATATTCGGCCTGCGATCAAAGAACGCTGTATTCAAGCGGGTTGGTGAACTCATTAAGGCTGGTTTTTTGGATAAGGATAACAGTGGACACCTCATCCCAAAGAGAGTATCGATACCATTGCCATTATTGGGTTATATACAAGCTGGTTTTCCAAGTCCTGCTGAAGAGGAACTCCAGGATGTTTTAAGTTTAGATGAGTATCTTATATCTAATCCCCGCGCGACATATCTTGTGAAGGTCCAAGGAGATTCTATGATAGATGCGGGAATATGCGCTGGAGATCTTATATTGGTTCAGAAGAACCTCGATCCAAAAGCTGGAGATATAGTAGTTGCCCAGGTTGATAATGAGTGGACACTAAAATATTTTAACAAGAAGGGCAAGGATGTATATCTTAAGGCAGCTAACCAAAAGTATCCTGATATACTACCAAGAGAGGAACTTATTATTGCTGGTGTTGTTGTAGCGAATATCAGAAAGTATAAGTGAGCTGCAGTGGATATATGCTGTAGCAGCTCAGCCTGAAGGAACCATGAACCACGTTGGGTTCATGGTAAACTCCGTGACTGAAGGATCTCACTACTAAGGATCTTAATGCAGGACTTTATTACCCTTTCATCATATCCAAAGGCGATTATGCATGTTGACTGCGACGCGTTCTTTACCTCGTGTGAGCAGGCCAGAGACCCATCTCTCAAAGGCCGACCAGTTATCACAGGTAAAGAGCGCGGTATTGTCTCTTGCGCTAGTTATGAGGCTAAGGCCTTGGGTATCAAGAGGGCAATAAGACTCTCAGATGTTAAGAAGATATGTAAAGATGCTGTTGTTTTGCCCAGTGACTATGAGCTGTATAGTATATATTCTGAGAGGATGTTTGAGATCCTAAGAGGTTTTACTCCGATGGTTGAGGAGTATTCGATAGATGAGGCTTTCTGCGACTTTACTGGTATGAGGCGCGTGCATAGGACATCGTATGAGAATATAGCAAAGAGGATCCAAAAGAAGATAAAGAAAGAGTTAGATATATCTGTATCAATAGGTGTTAGTCCTTCAAAAATATTAGCTAAGGTAGCCTCGAGTTACAGAAAACCCAACGGTATTACCGCGGTGCCTGGAAGGAGTCTGCATATATTTTTAAAGGGCATTGAGGTAGGCAAGGTATGCGGGTTTGGACCAAACAGTGTTGAGCTGCTTAATAAGTTCGGTATCTATACCGCATGGGACTACATAAAGAAACCTAAAAGTTTTGTTAATAAGATCCTGGGTAAGATCGGAAATGAGCTTTGGCTTGAACTTCAGGGCAATAGCGTATATAATGTCTCCCAGGAGAAGAAAGAGAAGTATATTACGATCTCTAAGACCAAGACATTCTCTCCATCAACCGGCAAGAGAGAGTATGTCAAGGCGCAGCTTATCAGGAATCTGGAATCAGCATGTATAAAACTAAGAAGATACGGACTCACAGCAAGAGGGCTCACGGCATATCTTAAGACAGAGGATTTTAAAGACATAGGCCTTGAGACATACCTTAATAGGCATTCATCCTCAACACTCGATTTTACTTTTGTATGCGCTGAGATATTTGATGAACTGTTTAAAAAAGGGTTAGTCTACAGATCTACAGGGATCATCTTATCAAAGATAAAGACCGATAGCATGGATCACGGAACCCTCTTTGATGATCCCATAAAGATAGATAAGATGAATAGCATCTCAAAGGTTGTAGATGAGCTTAATAGCGCGTATGGTAAACATACGGTGCATGTTGCATCTTCCAATCTGGTTAGCAGAAAGAAAAGGAGCCATCCAAGAGCTGAGGTATCTAGGCGCAAGAAAGACCTGCTTAAGGGTGAAAATTTTAGACAGAGGTTGAATATGCCTTTGCTTGATTTAGGGAACCTGTAAAAATGAAAACAGATATTAAAGACCTTACAATTGTTGAGCTGGAAAATGAGATAATAAAACTCTCTCTGCCAAAATATAGAGCAGGTCAGATAGCTACGTTTATTTACAAGAAAGGTGTCAATACCTTTGAGGCCATGTCTTCTATTTCCAAGGAGCTAAGATCGGATCTTGGCGAAAAATTTGTTATAGGTACTATTGCATTAGAAAAACATCTAAAATCCAGGGATGGTACTGAGAAATTTCTTTTTAAACTCTCTGACGGAAAATACATAGAGACAGTTCTGATCCGATCAAAAAAAAGAAATACATTGTGTATATCGACTCAGGTTGGGTGTAAATTTAGGTGTAAGTTCTGCGCAAGTGGATTAAAGGGGTTCAAGAGAGATTTGAGCCCATCTGAGATAGTTAATCAGATACTTTATATTCAGCACACAAGAGAAGAAGAGATTACAAACTGTGTCTTTATGGGCATGGGCGAGCCCCTGGATAACTACAAGAATCTAACCAGGGCTATAGAGATCATGAATGATCCAAAAGGTTTAGAGATCGGAGCTAGAAGGATAACCGTCTCAACCTGTGGGATAATTCCAGGCATACAAAAGCTTAAGAATCTCGGAGTGCAGATTAATTTATCAGTTTCGCTTCATGCGGGTAACAACAAGTTGAGGAATGAGCTAGTTCCTATAAATAAGAGATATCCCCTGGAGAGGCTCATCAAGGTTTTGCGAGAGTATCATGATAAGACAAATAGGATAATTACACTTGAGTATGTTCTTATCGATGGGGTCAATGATTCAAAACAGGACATCACCGATTTAGCGGGCATTTCAAAGGCCTTGGGAGCAAAGGTTAATATTATACCATACAGCGCAATAAAGTCATTCAGGTTCAAGACCCCGCAAAAAATTGTCGCAGACAGATTTTGTTATAAGCTTATTCAATCTGGAGCAAAGGCTACAGTTAGAGAGTCCAAGGGAGCTGATATACAATCCGCATGTGGCCAGCTAAGCGGTATGATTTAGTATGCCTAGTTTATGCTGAAATAGTGCGAGAGACCGCAAAAATCCAGAACCTTGCCTCCGCCGGAGGCGCCTGCCTGCCGGCAGGCAGGCGCCTCCATTTATTTGCCCCAATAATAGAACCGTCCCCATTTATTCACTAATAGAACCGTCCCCATTTATTCACGTCCCCATTTATTCGTTCTGATATAATAACCCCTTGACAATATATTCAGCCAGTGTTATACTGTTGAATACTAATCTCTTTTATAAACATATATATAAGGTTAAATATGAATCCTCAGAAAATTATATCAGTCGCGGTATGCCTATGCATGCTGCTTCAGTCCACAGTCATGCCTATGGATAGGCATGCTCTAGCTTCTGCCCAGGATACTCTTCGCCCTATTTCCGCGCATAACGCCCTAGAGGCAGCCCTTAAAAATGATGCTACTCATGGTGAATATGTAGCTCACATTGAATTAGGTTCTGATGGACAGGTTATGTCAGATGAGCTTGCTACCGCAAATTTTATATCAACCTCAAGCTCATGCGAGCACCTGCTAGATAGATTTAGCTCTCAACGCACAGCTTTTATTGAGGCCATTAGCGGGCATACGTATGGTGAGATAGATATATTGCGTAGTAAGGGATTTGAAAAGATTCGAATCGAAATCCGAAAAAATGTGGGTAGATTCTCAGTCTCATATGCTGATGAAGCAGCAGATGAATTTGTTCTTGTTATCGATAAGCGGTTACTCGATGAAGCAGAGAACCCGGATGTCCTCAATTTCCTTTTGATTTACGATATATTTAATTCCGTAATCGGTATCGAAAACAGGTTTATTAGAGAGTTTGTAATTGAGCACCTCGTGGTTAGGCAATTTCAGCATTTCCTCCCTGAAAATCAGAGCGCTATAGGAGCTATGTTGTTGAGAATCTTCGGTATCTACTCTGAGAATGCTTGGCTTAATGATTATGTTAAGATTCTTGAGCAATCCATTGATACTACGGCGCCAGACGCAAGCAACGAGGACGTGCTCACAGGCCTGCTTGGCGTAGTAAAAGCCAGGAATAGTATTAGCAATTCCGCGTATGTCGCGGGGGTTGGAGATCTAGGTTCAATTGATCCTCATCCGGTGATTCTAGCTGCGAAAGCTGTAGTTGGCCAGAGAGATATTTCCGGTCCTGTTGATTCTGCTATAGCGCAAGCTCTGGGTCTCTTCAAGTCTGGAAATAGTTCCCTGCCCTGCAGTTTATGTTCGATTACCTCACCTGCCGAACAAGTCGAGCCTCGGGGGGAGCGGGGTGTAGATCCTAGCAAAACGGCATTTGATAATTCTATTGGCGCTCGCCTAAGAAACGATTATTTGTATACCGACGCTGAACTTAATATGTTGGGCCTGACTTTTTCAGCCGCATCCCCAAATCTAGTTGATATACGACATTCAGGAATATCTCACGCTGTAGAAGCCAACAACCTGCTTCTTAAAAATGTGGGTTTTGGAATTATGGTATTTGAATCAATAATTACTGAACTCCTCTCCCATAACCTTCGCTATACTCTTTTACATAAAGATCGGGATATCGCGCTTGAGAAGATAGTCTCTCTGCGTGTTATGATCAGACGTTTCCTAAGCTTTGATCAAGGCAGAAGAGATGAGATCTTATCTTTCTTAAGAGAGACCAAGGGGCTTGATGCAAATCGGCTCATACGTCTAATAGAGGATATAAGTGAGGAGATTGAAGAGCATTCAGATATTAATTCAATTTTGGACAAACATATCGAGATGCAGGTTGGATTTCTTGAGAGGGCTTATGAGAATCAGTTACATCAAGGGTTTATCGATGTTGGCCCCAGGGATAATCTTCTTGAATTAATAAGAGATGCGGAAGCTAAAATCGGAGATATCAGAGTAGGTTTGCAGGTCGAGCAATTTAAGCGTGATGGCGAGTGGTCTGAAGACTCTATGATTGGATTCTGGAGGGCAACATCAAAGAGATTCAGAAGGCGGGTTATTGAAGACCTTGCCAGTGCCTGCGAATATGAGCATGCCCATGAGCTGAAACAGGAAGAGTACCAGGCCAAACTTGTTTATTCAGAGACAGGAGATGGCCCTGGTAGAAATCTGTCAGCTCTGCATAGGCTTTATGTAAATGAAGCTAAAGTAGTTGAAGATAATGGCGGTGTTATTAATTACATGTTGCGCGATGTTGGCATAATAGGAGAAGATGAGGAGAGAAAAGTTGAATGGTATTCTCGCAAAAACAATGAAGACAAGTATCCTGAGGAGGAAGAAAAAGCAAGGCAGGCTATTCTTAGGCTTATCAATTTCTTGTGCGCCCATGATATGAGCTACTCGGATAAGAGGGGCTGCTATGAATTTAAATCCCGAGTGCCGATTCCGATGCAGGAATGGAAGTACATGGATGGAGGGGGGTTATCGAGCGAGCTTTTAAGGGATGGTACTTTTTCCGATTCCATATTTTCTCAAAGAGAACTCATGTTTAGAACAAGTGGTCTCATTAATACTGTTGAGTGGAAAGATAAAGAGGAGCAGGGTACTATCGGTACGTTTGCTGAGATAGTTGAAGAGGTTACTCAGGGCAGGATTACAAAAGAGGATATTACCAGGACCCAGCGAATTCACACCAAAAGACATTTGGAAAGGATATCGAAGTATCGACATTATCTCTATAAGCTGATTGCCATAATTGATGAATGCATCGAGGAGGGTGCTGATAATGTCGCATCTTTAGTCGGGTTGTCTAAAACTAAAGGTTTGGAGGTAGATGAGCCACTTGCTCAATTTATATTACGCGATAAGGATAAAACATGTGAGCGTCTGATCGCGAATGTAGAATCCGCGATAAGCCTGCATAACCATATACATGATAGGAAAGATGAAGACATTGATCAAGAGCAGAGAGACCAGCTTATTAAGCAGATAACAAAAGCCGGGGATCTGGTAAGGATGCTCAATCTTAATCTCCCGCATCCTGATTTTGAACGGATAATAGAAGAACTTGCTGTATTTGCTCGTGAGACAATGGTGGATATTGTTGAATTTGCGGATGATGAATTGGATGAGCTCAATTTTATGACGGATAAGGATAAGCTTGAAAGTTTTAACCCCTTCAGTTCGAAGGTAATAGATGAAGGCATCTTTACTGACGCGGTAAAATTTCGAGAGTTCTATGAGTTGGCGGAATATGCTGTTAAACTACACCAGAGAAAATATGCTCAGCCCTTTGCTGATATTGAGGAGATCTTTCAAAGGTGGGGTTCAAAGCTCAAGTTAAGGCGTATTGGCAGCAAGAGAGGCGTTTGGGATGTCTTATGCAGGACAGATGCATGGGTGTCGAATCTCTGGACAGCCCATAGGTATCAGAATTCCTTTGGAAACGCTCAGCAGGGTGATGTTGTGGTTGACCTGTACTCTGGTCCCTCAGGTCTATCTCAGGCAATATCTGAGATCGGCGCAGGGAACCATCCAGCAAGACTGATAGATGTTGAACAAAATTCTACTGCACTAGGGATCGGTCGCAATCAAGAAAAGAGGGTAGTGCAGACGCTGGATGATATCAGTGATATAGATGGCATTGCCGGGCTCGTAAATTGCGCATTCGCGCCAGAGGTTTTCCAAAAGAAAAAACTCGTGGAGATTCTTATTTGCGCTAACAAGATGCTCAGACTTGGGGGAGAGTTGGTCTTGACTATGCCACATACGAATGTGATCCTTGAATCCGCGTTCAATGACCTTGAGAAACTAGGGTTTACTGTTGTTGATGAGGGCATAGGCCAGATAGAACTTGATGACTTATATCATGATGGGGCGTTGACAGGAGATGATAGGGCTGCTCTGGATTTTGCTCAAGATCAAAATAGCGCGCTTAAGGGAAACAGGTTCTACGCTATTATCCTGAAGAAACAGTTTAGCGTAGATCCAGCGCTTGCTAAGAGAATAAGATACCCTGATCTCCAAGTGCAGACCATTACTGTTGAGAGGGTGACGTTCAAACACAGGCAAGAAGAGCCAGCGCAGGGACGAGGCAGTAGGCGTCTTCATTCTCAGGATGATCTGGACCGTTCCCTTACTCAACCTACGATAGATCCTAAGCATGTTAGAGCCGGGCAGTTAGTAGCTTTTGCAGATGCTAATGCTGCGAGGCTCAGCCAGGAGCTTGAGCACCGCCTTAAGAGCAAAGAAAGGTATGAGGAGAGGCGTAAGAAAAGATACAATAGGAAGCTATATCTTATCAGAAAATACAATATCTTTATTAGTTCCAGGATATCTTCCATGACCCGAGAGGAGAAGGAAGCCGGGCAACACGGAATGCATAGAGAGTCAAAGAAATTAGGTCGCCACCTGAATTCGCTTGGGCCGATGCTTGAAGATCGTGATCTGCTTCTTGCCGGAGAAGTTGAGATCAGTGATGAATTATATAAATCAGTAGATATAATATACGGTCTCTTGGCAGAGGCGTGCCCTGTCTTTAAGACGCATCCAGATTTTGAAGATAGGATGAGATCATTAGTCGAACATAGTGATGATGATTTTGTATTTCCTGATCTTGTTGATCGTGAGTTTATAGAAAGAGCCGCTCAGATATGGGATAAGGACATTATAACTCATGGCGCATGGTTTACCGCGGATGAGATTGAGCGTCTAATTAGTTTATTCAATGCCCTGAAGCGGTTTGATGACCTATGCCAGGGGTGGAGGAGAATTCTCAGACGTGGTGGCGACAGGTCACTTGCCAGCTTAACAGATCCTGCTATGCATAGGCGATTTTTGAGCGGACTTGTCTCAAAATATTCTGCCTTGGACGTTGCCTATATGCTCAAAGGTCCAATTGCTCAAGCGGATGAATTTCTTATGCTTGACATTGGCGCCAGGACTGGTGACTTTGCTGAGTCACTGCACCAGGAAGGTGTTGAGATAGATGGGAGCCGTGTGAGGTTAATTGAGGCAGACGCGCATTTTGGATTTCTGCAAGTGGAGCGATCGGTGCAAACAGATAAGATAGTGGCAACTCCGAGGGCCTTACCGATCGTAGATGAGATTAATAAGCCATCAACAGAGGAGCCCACGAACGTTGAGACCTTTGATCTGCTGACAGCATTCTTTCTGGTGAATCATATAAGCGGTGATGAGATATGCGCTATGTTTAAGAAGGCTTACAGGATCTTAAAAGACGGAGGGGAGTTTGTTTTAACGCTTCCTCACTCATACAGATTTCCAGAAGGTTTTCTAGCGGCCCTGGATGAGATGGGGTTTGATGTGACAGCGCCTGTACGGACATCCCTGCAGGTCCAGGAGGACTTTATTGACAAGATCGGCAGCTCCTACCATGACAGGGGTTTTGGGAAAATTGTAGCGATTACAGTTGAGAAATGCCTAACAACTCAGTTTACTGTTTTGCAGCTCAAAAAGAGAGCTGATAAGGAGAGTAAGGATGTCTCTGCAGATCGATTCAAGCTTGAGAGGTCTAAGGAGCAACAGAGGGTTGAGCCAACTGATAGTGAGGGTGAAGGCGAGAGCGATGATATCGAGTTTAATATGGGTAGTATCGAGTACTGGATCGAGGTTCAGCGATGGATCTTAAATAGGACCAGGCTTTCAAACATTATTATGGAACCCCTGGAGAGGGTCAATAGGGATGAGGTAAAAGAGTTACACCCGAACCTGGACTTTGGGCAGATGCTTGAGGACCTTGAGCGGTATGCGGACTTGTTTACTTTGGGAGAATCTGCTGGTGCTCAGCAAGAGCTTATTCGTAATTACGCCCAATATTGGAAAGCTGGCATAGCGATGTTTGATAAGGCGCAGATAGATCAATTGGTAGCCCTCTACAATCAAGAGTTTGATATGAGCGATATCCGAAAGAAGCCTGTTGGCAGTAAGGCCGCGGATTGGATCTTTTCTCTAAACTCCGAGGATTCAAAGATATTATATATTGGTTTGGAAGAGGCTGATCAGAAGCTTTTTTCGCAGGTGCATCGGTACGCGCGCGGAGATGCCAAGCTATCCGTATCAACCTTATCAGACCTTGTGTGTATTCACAATATCTTCTTTAAAGATGGCAGTCCAACTCCTGTTGGCAGATTTGTCGCTATAGTATTTAACCCCAAATATCCTTCAGGAAAACCTATTAATGATGTGCAATTGAGAGAGATTATCGCGGATGGACAATATCTCGAGTGCCTAAGAAGGGCGGTTGACCGAAATCAAAAATATATTCCAGAGGGTATTCGCCATGATATTGTGGCGGATGCCGCTATGGAATGCGCGAAGCGTCTCATCGCAAGAGTAAGATCGCTGTATACCAAGAAGCATGAGCGCGATACTGTTATCAAGCAGATTCAGGAAGCTGTTGGGCTGGAACCTGATGAGATAGAATTTTCAGATATTGATATGGGTCACGTATCCGATGAAGTATATGGAGTTGTAGGCGTGTACAAGATCGAACACAATGAATTTCCATCGTATGAAAATGTTGAGGCCGAGGTCAGGCCTAAATTTCCCGATATTGAACCCAAATTACTTATGCGCATTATCGCTCAGGCTTATGAAATCAATAAGTACTACGACTCTCTTGATGCCGCATTTAGATCATTTGGAGTCTTCTCCTGTGTCCTATCTTACCCGGATGGCCGGTGGGTCGCAAATTATCAATATACTACTGAGCCACTGCATGAGGATGATGCAAACGATCCCAATGATGTATTTGATCACGCCTTTGATATGGTACGTTTCAATGATGATGGTAAGATCGATAAGGCTATCTCGTTTGATCTTGGTTTGGGCGCCCTCGCTCGCTGGCCCGATGAGACCAGATTCAGGGCAGGGGTAGGAATGACTTTGGATGCCTTAAGATCTGTGCATGATAAGGCGAGGTTGATAACTTCTGATGATTTTTCTGAGGACTTAATACCGCAGACATGTCTGCTCGATACATATTATTTTTCAAGATTTACTCCCGCGCACTTGCAGAACCGGGATCTTGATGATATAGCGCCAATGCCAGAACCACTTGTGGAGGCGTTTGATAAGTGTCTTACGCGTTTGAAGGCTCATCATACGCTTGGTAGGAGTAAGCCTAAGATAGATCCTCAGACATTGTATTCAGCTGGAGAATGTTTTCAATCGCTCTGTATCAAGGTGATATCCATGCGCTTAGCAGGGGGATCGACTGAAGATGAGATAGTAGATCAGGTGCGTGAACCACTTATTAAGTTAGCTGATGTCTTAGATCCATCAAGACCACCATTGGAGAGGGCTGCCATACTCGCTGTTCTGGAGTCATCTGTAACGAAGAGTACTTTTAATAAACCGCAAACAGGGCAACCGCCCGCTCATGTAAAATTCGATTACGCAGTACGTGACTGTGAGCACGATAGGATAAGAGAGACGATACCTGAGAAGTTCGCGGATGGTGAGCTTATAGATATGGAGGCTATTTTTAGATCGTACGCCCTGATGCTCAGAGACAAGACATTGTGGAGGGTATCTGATGAGGAGTTTGAGCATATGGAACGCCTAGTCGATAATATAGCTAAGAGTCGAGATATCAATGTTGCTAAGATGTATGGCGACAGACTTAAGCGGTATGTTGGGTTACATGGATCATCCGGCCGCCCTCTATTGGCGTATGTTTTCCTGAGCCGCCATCTTTCTGCGGCAAAGGTGGTTGATCAGGAGATATTTAATCATATACAGACCCTTCAGAGCCATTTTCACGAAAGCGCAACCTTCAGTATTCCAGAAAGAAGCTTGCGCGCTTTGTCGGAAGTTCAGCTTTTTGCTCAAGCTCTAGAGGATGAGCGATTCAACAGTGGGGATGGACACGCAATTCTTACTGCAATGACCGCATTAGTTGATGTTTTATATTCGGAGTCCGTTAAGCGGCCTAGAAATTTTATGTATTCAGCTTTTAAGGATACCAGAAATCATTGGCTGCAAAGCCTCTATCACTACAGGTCTATGCTATCTTCTCGCGAAGCCTTTCCTCTTGGTAGCGGCTCTCCAGCGCTTTCAATGGGTAACGTCTATTCAGATCTTGAAAATATCTCATACGATGAGCTCGCTGGCAGAATATCCAAAGAGGGTGTTGGGGTTGCAGCGCATTATTTTAGTAAGTACAGAGTCCTTATGAATCAAGAGCAGCTTGATATATTTCTTTTTGAGATCGGTTATCTGATAGCTGCTCTTTCGGATAGACGCAAAATAAAGCCCTTATTTGATCTGCTAGAAGTATTTATAGAGCCTGAGGATTATCGCAGGGTTATGGATGGAAAAGTGAGGCATGACAAACTTAAAAAACCACCCCCATTGACCTATAGAGCATCTCATGTTAGGGGTATACTTGCCTTACGTGGCAGACTTGGCCTTGATGTTGTTCGTGAAAGGCTCGATATTCCTAATAACCTTTTTGCGAGGGGATTCATAATAGTGTCTGTTGCTAGAAAAGAGGCTGGAGAAGCTGCGCGAGAATTGCTCAATGAGGCTATAGCGCATTTAAGTTCAGTTGCTGAGATTAGGAATGTTCTTACGATGATAATGCAGGACAGGATCGAGAAAGGTGATCAGATGGATACCTCTATATATTATCTGTTGGATGCCAGGCTTACTGAATTGCTAGGTACAAAAAAGGGCAAGCAAGAGCTTGAAGAAATCTTGTCCCTCAGTTTTCAGGAGAATATTGATATATGTCCTGTCTTGATCGGTTGTATAACAAATAGCGCGGCGATCCGCGAATATCTTTTGAATTCTCTAGCAAGTCACTCCAACCCAAGATTTCAAATTGGGTTAGCTCACGTATTTAACGAGTATTTTGATAGGGCTCAAGAGCCCGCTATTTTGGCCTTAGCGCAGATGGGGGCATCGCGTCTAATGCAAGCTCAGTACAAAGGCTCAATAATTAGTACCTTATCTGCCGCCCTCATACCACTGAAGAAGGCGGGAGAGGATGCATTAAAGCGAGGCTTGATTAAGGTTATTGAGGGAGTAGAGTCGTCTTTCAAACAGGGCTTGAAAAAAGGTGATTACGCGCGCGCGTGCCTTAAGTCAGCTGAGAGGACAATCCGGCGAATTTGTAAGCGCCATGATGTATCTGATAGTCTGCTAAGTGAGCTATTTGAGGTTGATGATCTGGGGGTGAATAGGTTTGATAGGCTCATAGGTGAGAGTCAGGATCTATTGGTCGGGATAGCTATAGAGCGCCTTAAAACTACAGATCGTTCAGCTGACACTGTCTGCGATGTAATAGAGGCACTAGCTATTGAAGGAGCGGTTCGTAATGATGATGATAAGATAGTAAGTGGTGATAATGTAAAACGGTTTCTTATTGTTAGATCACTTTATGAGGGTTCTGACGATGGATCTGATAATGATTTTGGTCCTGAGAATATATTACTGGGTGTAATGAGCAGTAAGAGCGCGCAAACTCACAATCTAACTGATGATGAGATCCGCGCCATAGATGAAATGGATATTTCTGAGCTGGATGAAGTCTCGCCTCAGCGCCTCTTTGATCTTGATAGGATGCTAAACTGGACAATGGGTATACCCTCAATGTGGAGGATCGCGCAGGTAAGACGCAAGCTTGATTCAGCTGCCGATGCTTTCAAAGCTGTCCAGTTTGCCGCGCTTGAGGGTGTAAGAGATGCCAAGCCGGAGTCTTGGTTTGAGGCAGGCAGTAGATCCGCGTTTCCATCTATGAAGATCAAGGATAGGTATGATGAAGTGCTGGCGTTCATTGAATCGGTCCACCCTACAAATTACATATCTGATGAGGTTCGTGATGAGATACATCGAGCTGTTGACGGTGTCTTTGTTGAGTCTGGGAACCACAAAGAATCATCAGCTAAGGTTGTAGACTATTTGTTAGCCAGGTATGGTTTTGAGGCTATTGTTGAAGCGGTTCTTTATGTTAGGTCGCAATATTACAAATTTTCCGGATATGACGCAGGCAGGAGAAGTGTGGTGTTTGGATATTTTGAGGGCTTAGCTCAGGCCTTTATTGAATTGTCTCTGAAGAGCGTTGAAGGTTGTTTTGTGCATATTTTAACCCTGACGCGCATGTACAAAGAAGAGACAGATTCACAAAGAAAGGTGTATCTCTATTATTACATATATAAAATTCTAACTTCTCTGGCTAGCGAGGCTTCCAAGCGAGAGAATGAGACTCTGTGGATTAAGTATCAGATGTTATTGCAGGCCATAGCTGCTATTGAGCCAAGTTTATCGAGAGATGAGACCTTCTTCGCGTCTAATAGTAACATTGATCTGAAGGAATTTATAATAATACTCTGTTCTGATTTTGAGGAAACGCCACCTGAGCTATTTAGAGCAATAGTATTTGATCTCCTAGCGCCGGTAAATAGAGGCCTACTAAAACAAGATGACCGAAGTAAGTATATCACCGGTTTAAAAGAGGTGCGTGTAGGCATGGTAGCGCGGTCTACCACAGAGGCCGGACAATCAGCGCAACAATACAAAGAAAAGATCGCCTTATTCGATCAGCTTATTAGAGAACACTTTCCCGCGGAGGCCGAGTCTATTATTAATTTTGCATCAGAAGATAGTGAGAGCTATGCGTTCGGCACAATAGCCAGTGACGAAGATATAAGAGTTGTTGTTAGAAGCGCGTGCAAGCAGGGTGGCGACGCAATGGCCCGCGTTACTAAATTATCTAAAGGGAGCGTTTATGTTAAATATAAAATATTAGTCGCTCTTCGTTCTGCCCTGACAGATGACGAGAGCTTATTAGATTCCAAGCAGTATTCGGAGCGGATCAATATGATAATGTTAAGCTGCGCTGAGCAGGCGAAATCATCTTATGAATTAGCTATTATGCTTGAGAGTTTTAATAAGATCAAATCAGATCTGCTTGAGGCGTTTGGAGAATTTTTAAATACTGTCGCTCGGACAGATCTTGCAGATGCTTTAAACGCCAATAGGGTCTCGGAGGTATTGAGTAAATGGCCCAGTATCAAGCCAGAGGTTGCTAAGAAACTTGGACTAAGTGAGAGTAGCGCTAAGGCGGTTAATAGAGTTGAACAGGTAGTAAATGTAGCGCATGCGGTATACAAGGCAGAAGGGGCACTGATGCGGAAGATGCGGTTAAAGCCGCAGGATCTGGCCGTAGTATTAGCGACAAGCACACATTATGAACAGGCAATGGCCAGGGGGTTTGCTATACGAGATGATCTTAGAGATGATATATGCGGGCTTATGTCTCACGATGATCCGAGAGTTATTACCGCGTGCGTTAGGATTATTACCACCTTCTTAGCTAACTATGTTCTGGGTGAATATGAAGGCTTGGATGATGAAAAGGTCGCTCTTATAATGTATAAGTTCTGGTCTGACTTATTTGATCTTTTAGGTCCCCGGCTTGATGGCAGGTTGAACTTCATAGTGAACAATATACTTAACATGTACCCTAAGAAGATAATTCTCGATGCGTTTTCTAAAGCCTTCACTACCTATATTTATAAAACCCCAGAATACACGCTTGATAGCCCTGATGTTAAGCTCTCGTTATTGAGGTTTAAGGATATGCTCGGTCTCGTAACACAGAATACCAATACATATAAATTTAACTTTGATAGATATTATGCTGGGCTTGCATCTGGTGAGATACCCTTGCCAGGTGAAAAGGCAAGTTCAGCTGGTTCAGCCTTTAGCCCCATTATACCTGGTTTATGCCCTAATGCCTTCGCGATTACACCTGATTCTAGCTCAGCGGAAAGAGGCATAGCCTCTGCAGCGTAGCTTACTAATCTCCTCATTTTTTACTTGCGTTTTTCCCGCCCCAAGAGTAGAATATACCATCCTAACATATCACTTAACATAAAGCACGCAAACCTTTTATAGGAGGAAGCATGAAAAAGCTGCTTATTGTAGTAGGTATCATTGTAGCTATTGCAGTAGTTCTCTCAGTTGGCAAGAATGTGATAGTAAAGTCCGCAATTGAGAGCGGAACTAAGGCTGTAACCGGGCTGACCCTTAAGATGAGAGGGTTAAATATCGGTATTATTAAGACACTGGTTGGAATAAAAGAGCTTAAGCTCCATAATCCTAAGGGATTTGTTGATAAGGTGATGCTCAATATGCCTGAGATATTTGTGGATTACGATTTAGGAGCCATTATAAAGGGCAAGGTCCATCTGAATGAGATGAGAATCAATCTTAAGGAGTTTATGGTAGTAAAGAACGAGAAGGGTGAGTTAAATCTCGATTCCCTAAAGGTTGTGCAGGCCCAGAAAGAGGGTAAGAAGCCTGAGACTAAGGAAAAAGCTAAAGGCAAGGGTAAGGTGCCTGAGATACAGATCGATAGGCTCTCGCTTAAGATAGGTAAGGTAATATATAAAGATTATTCAAGAGGGGGCAAGCCTAAGGTGCAGGAGTTTGATGTAAATTTAGATGAGAAGTATGAGAATATTACCAATCCATATTCATTGGTAAGCCTGATCGTTGTGAAGGCCCTAATGAATACATCGATCGCCAGACTCACCAATTTTGATCTAGGTGGCTTAAAGGGGACAGTGTCTGATACATTAGGATCAGCTCAAAAGATAGCTACCGAATCAGTGACAAAAGCCAAAGAAGCTATTGGTCAGACAACTGAGTCTTTGAAGAAGACTACCGAGGCTACAAAGCAATCCGTAGCAGACGCTACTGAAGGCATCAAAGACATCGCTAAAGATTTTAAATTACCATTTGGCAAAGACGAATAATTGACGGAAGCGTGAAATGGAAGTACTCAATAGTGTAGCTGTACTTGTAGGTTCATCCTGGGCATCGGGAGTCAATCTATATCTGACAGTGGCAGGCCTTGGTATAGCTGATAGGATGGGGTTTATAGAACTTCCGGGTAATCTGGATATCATATCTCATCCCTTGATTATTGCTCTTGCCATAGTCCTTGTGCTTATTGAGTTTTTTGCTGATAAGATACCCTATGTAGATTCCGCTTGGGATTCAATTCATACGTTTATCAGGCCATTAGGTGGAGCAGCTCTAGCCTATCTTGGCACAGCAGATGTTGGACCACTGGTACAAGTGCCTGCCGCGCTATTAAGCGGCGCTGTATCGATGGATTCGCATCTAACAAAGGCAACTACAAGAGTAGCTATTAATACATCTCCAGAACCTGTTACAAATTCCATTGCCAGCGTAACTGAGGATTCATTAGTTGTAACAGTGCTCTGGCTAGTAGCGACACACCCTGTTATAGCTATTATATGCGTAATAGCTTTCCTCATATTTTCTGTATGGTTCTTAAAGATTATGTTTAGATTTGTAAAAAAAGTATTTAAATTTATTGGAGGGAGTAAGGAGGATGTCAAAAATGAAATTTCCAAAGAAAATAGTTAGTGGAATTGCGCTTGGTTTTGTGATTAGTTTAGGATCTGCTTTTTCAGCATTCGCGCAGGAACAGGCTGCGACCACCGCGGTCTTTGCTTCTGAGATAGGAACGGCAAAGAAGGTAATTGATCTATTTGTTGAGTTTTGTCTTAAATATAGCTTCCAGGCTATTGGCGGTATCATCATACTTGTGCTTGGCTCCATTGTTGCTAAGTTTGTGGCTAAATTCCTCCATGGTGTCTTTGAAAAGCATAAGGTCGATGTTACAGTGGGAAAGTTTGCTATAAGCATGGTAAAGATACTTATTATTGCGTTTGCCGCCTTAATAGCATTGGGTAAATTTGGAATTACTATAGCGCCATTCATAGCAGGTCTCTCAGTTATCGGTTTTGGTACTAGTTTTGCATTACAAGGCCCTCTATCTAACTATGCTGCAGGCATTACTCTAATATTCACGAAGCCGTTTAAGGTTGGTGATATCATTGAGGTTACGGGCGTTGTGGGAGAGGTTCAAGATATGACCCTTGCCCGAACTCTCGTTAAGGCCTTAGATGGTAACTTGATAGTGGTTCCAAATAAGCAGATTCTGGGTGAGATTATTCATAACTACTCATCATTTAAGAAACTGGATATTACAGTAGGTGTAAGCTATGGCGCGGATATTGATAAGGCTATAGGTATTGTTAAGAATATAGTTCTTAATGATAAAAGAGTGTCTCAAACACCTCCGCCTAAAGTAGGTATCTCTGAGTTCGCGGATTCGAGTATAAATATATATTCCAGGCTATGGTGTAAGCAGGAAGAGTATTTTGATCTTATGTTTGATATCAACAAGAGCATACTCGATGAGTTTAACAGGCAGAAGATAACTATTCCTTTCCCGCAAAGGGATGTGCATATATTCAATCAGAAACAATAACCAGTTTTTATCTTAAGGAGGATATTATGAAATTATTTAAGCTTTTTCTAGTGTGCCTTATGGGATTGTCACTAATCTCCATCGGTTGTGGAGGCAGCTCTAAAACTGAATCATCGAAGGCAGCTATAGATTACGCGAAGACTCTTGAGACAGTTCAGGCGAAGAGCGATTTCCTGGTTAAAGAGGCGAAGGCATTCTATAAATCTGAGAAGTTTCAGGATGCTGTTGATACAGTTCAGTATGTACTCAGATATCTGGACAAAGATTCAACAGACGCGAAGGCCTTGCTTGAGCAGGCAAAGAAAGAGCTTGTAGCAAAGGCTCAGAGCGCATTCGATCAAGCTAAGAAGGGCTTTTAAGTAGGCTGATTTCATGATCGAACAAAGTTATCCACAAAAGTAGCGCACCCTTAAGGGTGCGCTACAAATGTGGATAAGTAGGGTAGGGCACATTTAAAAGTGCCCTACTTTTTTTTCAAAAAAAGCCGTTAGGGACGTTGCTTGAGCACGGGTACTCCCGCCGTAGGCGGGCAGGTGCGTTCAAGCAACGTCCCCAAATCACTTGTAGAAGGGCTTACTTGACAAAATAAAAGTTAGCTGATATAATAAAAAAATGACCCCTGGCGAGGTTAGTAGATAAACTTGCCAGGGGTTATTTTATGAGCAGATAATTTACGCCAATGAAAAAAATTATAGCAATCCTAATAATTATTTTGTTTATTCCATCTCATGGACTATGTTTACGGCCACAATCGGCTTCCATGCCCGGTGGTGGCCCTGCCACAATTCTATCTCTTAGGAATGCGGGATCTGCAACGATCGCATTTAGGTTGATGAACTCTATATTACCAAGCGAAGATTCACTCAATGAGGCATTCAAACTTATGATAGCATTCAGGTGTAATTTCAACTGCGATCATTGCAGCGCAAAAGGATCGCATCAATATGGAGTAGCAAAATATGGTTCCGACGCATTTATGCCAAAGGCAGAGCTTTGCAAGACATTAGATCAGTTTCGTGGATTCAGGAGGCTTCATGTAGTTGGTGCTGGAGAAACAACTCTTTATGGGCGCGTTTTTGACGATTTTATTGACGTAATATCTTATGCGGCAGATGCTGTTGACGAGATACGGGTTGGAACTAATGGATTTCGTATTCCAGAGGATGTTATTCAAGCAGAGAAGTTTTTTAGGCAATTTCCAGAGGCTGTATTGAAGAAAGTGGTATGGTATATATCTGTTGACAGATATCATGAAGGTGAAATGAAGAGAGTAACGGGTAAATCTCTTCGAAAGATCGTTGCAACATTAGAGGAGCTGGAGGCTAGGGGAATAATTCGTACTGGATACAATGTTGGTTTAGTTAGTCCAACCAATAAAGTTGATTCAGCTAAGTACTCAACAAGTGTGGCGGTGCTTGCGTATTTCGGTCTGGCAGAAAAGTATGAGCTCGATAAGGAACATTTTCGTATCTTTAGATTTATAAAACTTGGAAATGCTGCAAAGAATGAGATAGGCGCGCGACAAGTAAAGCCCGAGTACATAGATCAAGTGAATAGACATCCAAGCGCAGCGACCCTCTTTATTGATCCAG
>JBHPDT010000033.1:0-19640 GCA_042577545.1 Candidatus Omnitrophota bacterium
AGCATATCCTCTGTGAAAATCCCCTCCATTACAAATATTCGCGTTGATTCCTATCTTGGTTGCTACGCTATTCTTTTCATTATACGAGGCCATCTTTATTATGACAGCCTCTCTTATGCTGACAATAAGTTTAATAGTCTTAGGGGTAAGCATCCATGATATTGTATTGACCTTTATCTTTTTAGGGCTGGGAAGCCTTTTTGGATACTATCTAAGAGTAACGACAGACCGCGTAATGCTGCTAAAGGATAAGATACTAAATGATGCCCGTAACGAGGAAAACTCTGTTACTCAAACAAATAAAAAGCTTAGTAACGATAAGCTCTATCTTGAGAAAGCGGTCTATGATATAAGTAGTCTCTATCAGGCTCCGAAGGCTATGATATCATCTATATCTTTAATAGAGCTGCTTGATGCGTTAAAGAAGTCTATAGAAGGTTATTTTAATTTTACCAGGTGCAGGATACTGATATTTTCTTTTAAAGATGAAGAGCCTAAGATAGAGAAGATATTTACCGTACCTGAGGTTAATGATGAGAATGGAGAATCACAAACTTACGACAATTCATTATTAGGCACTCTGTCTAAGAAGAAGGAGCTATTGATGATAGACAAGAGCGCTGGCATGGCTGCGCCAAACGGGCTAGAGCTTGATGAGCAGATAGACAGTTTTATGGCTATACCGCTTACCGCAGGAGAGAGGTTCAACGGAATATTTGTAATGGAGGGGATTTTCACAGAGGATATGCTAAGGCTAGCTATTTTGGCATATCAGTTTGCCATGGTCTTAGAAAGAATCAGGCTCTATGAACTGGTTCAAGAGCTCGCGATTACAGATGGGTTGACAAAGGTATTTGTTCGTCGTTATTTTATGGAGCGATTTCATGAAGAGATAGAGAGAGCTCAGAATTTTAATACCCACCTTTCTTTAATAATGCTGGACTTAGACAATTTTAAGAAATGCAATGATGAGTACGGACATCTCGTAGGAGACGTAGTTTTAAAGGAAACATCTGAGGTTTTAAAACAGAATTTACGCGAGATAGATATTATAGGCCGCTACGGCGGGGAAGAGTTTTCTATTATATTACCTGAGACAACTAAGGAGGCTGCTCAAGCTGTATGTGAAAGATTGCGCGGGGCTGTGGAGAACTCTCTTATTAAAGCATATGATGAGACGATAAAATTAACTGTAAGCGCAGGGGTCACTGCATATCCTGATGATACGAGTGAGCCCAAACAGCTAATAGATAAAGCCGATCAGATGCTTTATAGGGCAAAATCAGAAGGCAAGAATAGGGTGGTGGTTTATGGCTAAGATAAAGAAGTTTATCAGCATAGATTTTGGAGCGACCTTTATTAAATTGGGGATAGTGGACTCTAATGGTCTGATTTTGGAGAAGAGGTCGTTTGAGACCAAAAGATTTGTTAAAAGAGAGGCGCTGATCGCTGAGATATTAAGTCAAACGCGTTCTCTTAATAATGGTGATATCGCGGCGATTTCCGGCGTAGGAGTAGGGGTGCCTGGGCCTGTAGATTACGACAAGGGAATTATATTCAATCTTACTAATGTAAAAGGGTTCAGAGGTCTGAAGCTTCGTAGTATTCTTCAAAGAAGTTTGGGTATACCTGTTTTTCTAGATAATGACGCTAACGCGGCCTGCTTAGGTGAAGCAGAGTGGGGCGCCGCGAAAGGTAAGAAGTATGTTATGTGCATAACTCTTGGTTCAGGGGTAGGCGGCGGAGTGATATTAAATGGTCAAATCTATAGAGGAAGAAGTTATTCAGCAGCTGAGTTGGGTCATATCTGCATAGACAGATTTGGGCCTGAATGCGGGTGCGGAAGCGTTGGCTGCTTAGAAGCATATGCGGGAAATAGCTATATTGTAAATGAAGTTGGGAGAAGGCTTAAAAATGGAGAGCGATCATCTGTTGTAAGGCTAGCAAAAGGGGATCTAAAAGCAATAACTCCAGAGCTTTTATATAAAGCGGCGAAGGCAGGCGATAAGTTTTCAAGGAAGATCTGGGCTCAGGTCGGATATAACTTAGGTATCGGTTTAGCCAGTATTGTAAATATCATAAATCCTGAGGTGATTGTTATAGGGGGAGGTGTATCAAAGGCTGGAGAGATGCTCCTTGATCCCATGGAAGAGACATTAAGAAGTAAGGCCATGCCTATCTTCACAAAAGGGTTAAAGATAAGAAAAGCTAAATTTGTTGAGATGGCGGGGTTAATAGGTGGGGCTGCGCTGGCTAAGAAGGGCCTGGCTGGCATATAGCATATGGCTTATAGCGTATAGCTTTTAATATCGTATAGCGGATAGAGAATTTATGAAACAATCATATTTGAATATATTGTTAGTTTTTGTGCTGATACTAATGGTTATTACTATCGGAAAGACTGTTAGTCTGCTTGCTCAGGAGGGTTCTATAGAGTGTAATGGTGATCAGATTGAATTTTTCGAAGAAGATAAGAGAGTAGTTGGCAGCGGAAATGTGGATATTACCTATAAAGATATAAAACTCTTCTGTGATGAGGTGACAGTATGGACAGAAGATAGGGTGGCAGAGGCAGAGGGCAACATCAGGCTCATCCAAGGTCCCAATACCTTTGAGGGTGATACGATCAGGTATAACTTCCAGGAAGATACGGGTAAGGTAACAAATATTAACGCGACATTTCCCCCATGGTTTGCTAAGGGCAAGTATGCCCAGAGAGTAAGCAAGGATAAGTTTATTGTTAATAATGGGTATCTTACAACATGTAATCACGCCAAGCCTCACTGGAAGATCTCAGCTAACAAGGTATCTCTGTATCCTGAGAAGAAGGTCTCCGCTTACAATGGTATCGCGTGGGTCAATCCTTTCTCTACTTCATGGGATATTCCTATTTTTTGGATTCCTTATTATAGCCATCCGCTCGATGATAATAGGCCGCATGTTACAGTAATACCAGGCAGGAGCAGTGATTGGGGGGCATATCTATTAACCGCCTGGCGATATGATCTCGGCTCCAACCAGAAGGGCCATGTCAATATAGATTACAGGGAAAGAAAGGACTTTGCCTCTGGCATCGACTACATATATGATACCAACTATTTTGGAAAGGGAAATGTAACGACATATTATATGCGGGAGAGGCAGTTAGGCAGAGATCACCTGTGGGATGATGAAGATGAAGGTGATCCTACCACGGAAGAGGAGAAGGCTCTTTTGCGAGTGCGTCACCAATGGCAGATGCTTCCAAGTACGCTAGTAACCGGTGAGCTCCATAAATATAGGGACAAAGATCTTTTAAAGGATTATTTTTTTAAAGAATATGAGAAGGATGAGAGTCCCGAAACTTATCTATTGGCATCGCACACTACTTCATTCTCTAATCTTAGTATCTTAACAAGGAAGAGGATGAATAGATTTGATGAGACTGTTGAGAAACTTCCTGAGGCTACATTTGATATATACAACTTAAGACTCTTGAATACACAATTTTACTATAAAACAAATCTTGGCGCCGCGAATCTTAACAAGGTTTACCCTAGGCATACGGATGAGAATCCAGGGACTATACAGGAGGCTGAACATAACAATCGCTATGATTCATATAATCAGTTATCTTATAAGTCAAAATTGGGGTTTCTTTATGTAACCCCTTATGTGGGAACCAGGCAAACATTTTATGAGCGGGAGATATCCAGCGACGAATCACATTTGAGAGGATCTTTGCATACCGGTGTTGATGTTAGCACTAAGTTCTTTAAGATATTCAATAATCAAGATTCACCCTTTGGCATGGAGATAAATAAACTTCGGCATATTATAACACCAACATTTAGCTATAATTATATATCGCTTCCCACAATGCTTAGGGAGAAGATATTTGAGTTCGATAGTGTGGATACGGAGGATAGGTTAAATAGAATTACATTGAGCCTAGAGAACAGGCTGCAGACAAAGAGGGGAAAAGAGCTTCAAAGTGTTGATTTAGCAACATTGCTTCTTGAGACAGATTATGACTTTAATCATACTCCTGGGACACAGTTTCTTGATCATAGAGGAAAGCTTGAACTTAAACCTTTTGACTGGTTAACAGCTACATCTAATGTTATAATTGATGGACATAATAGAGTTCATCATAGATGGCTTAAAGAGTTCAACAACGATCTATCATTTGATTATAAAGATGACTGGTCTATCGGTGTTGGCCATAGATATACGCAAGATAGTCAGAATATGGTTTTGCATGGTAACCTCAATATGATACCCGGATGGCGTTTTAGTGTTTATGAGGATTTTGATTTTAAGTCGATTCGAAACAATGAGAAGAAGATCTACAACTTAAAAGAGCAGGAGTATGTTGTAACAAAAGATCTCCATTGCTGGGAGATGGATGTCAGATACAATGTTGAGAGAGAAGGCGGAGAAGAGATAATGATCGTTTTTAGACTTAAGGAATTTCCCGACCTTCCTTTTGAGTTTGGTAAGAATTACCATAGGCCGAAGATCGGGTCACAGTCGCGCGAATACTAAAATGCGTATTGCGCCCGCCTGCCGGCGAGGCAGGTATATCGTATTGCGTATTGCGAATAAAAAATAAAAAAATTAAAAAAACGATGAATGGAGATAAAATATGGAACGAATAGCGGTAATAGGAACCGGATATGTTGGGCTTGTAACAGGAACCTGTTTTGCTGAGATTGGCAATAGGGTTGTATGCGTAGACACCGATATACAGAAGATAGAGATGCTTAAGAGAGGCAAGTCGCCTATCTATGAACCCGGCCTTGATAATCTATTAAAGAAGAATATTAAGAAAAAGAGAATCTCATTTTCAACCCAGATAAAGGACGCGGTGAAGAACTCCAAGATCATATTTATCGCGGTAGGTACTCCTCCAGGACCAAAGGGTGAGGCGGACCTAAGCGCTGTAGAGAGCGTGTCTGAAGAGATCGCGAGATATATGGACTCATATAAGCTTATTATTGAGAAATCAACAGTTCCTATTGAGACAGGAAGGTGGGTTGAATATACGGTAGCGGCTTTTAAGAAGAGGCACATAAGCTTTGACATTGCTTCCAATCCTGAATTTTTAAGAGAGGGCAGCGCGATCAAAGACTTTATGAATCCGGACAGAGTGGTGCTTGGAGTTGAAAGTGATAGGGCTAAGAATATTCTTCTTAAGCTCTATAAACCACTTAAATGCCCCATTGTGGTAACTGATATAAAGAGCGCTGAGCTTATAAAACATGCCTCAAACTCTTTTCTAGCTATGAAGATATCTTTTATCAATGCTGTATCAAGAGTATGTGATCTATCCGGCGCTGACATTGAAAAGGTATCAGAAGGAATGGGCCTTGATAAGAGAATCGGAAAGGACTTCCTAAAGGCAGGCTTAGGTTATGGCGGGTTCTGTTTTCCTAAGGACCTCTCTGCCTTCA
Source organism: Candidatus Omnitrophota bacterium (assembly GCA_042577545.1). Taxonomy (GTDB): domain Bacteria; phylum Omnitrophota; class Gorgyraeia; order JABMRG01; family JABMRG01; genus JBHPDT01. Next base: position 5,436 of record JBHPDT010000033.1, read on the forward strand.
TACACATATGTGATGCCTTAGGATATAACGCTGAGATATTAAAGGCTGTTGCAAAAGTAAACGAGCAGCAGAAGAGATTCTTTTTAAGTAAGATAAAAAGAAAGTTATGGAACCTCAATTATAAGAATGTAGGTGTTTTAGGGCTCTCATTTAAGCCTAATACGGATGATATAAGGCTATCCCCGGCAATAAGTCTTATAAGTATGCTAAAAAAAGAGAAAGCTATAATCAAAACCTACGATCCAAAGGCTATGGATAAGGCGAAATCAGAGCTTAAAGATGTCGTATATTGTAAAGATAGTTATGAGGTATGCAAGGGCAGTGACTGTCTTGTTATAGCTACCGATTGGCCTGTATTTAAACGCCTGGATCTGAAGAAAGTGAAAAAACTTCTTAAGAGGCCTGTTATATTTGATGCAAGAAATATCTTTGATCCTGATAAGATGCGTAAGCTGGGTTTCACTTATATCAGCATAGGAAGGAAATAGGATGATAGATGGCGTAAGAGTAAAAGAGCTAAAGGTTATTCCAGATGATCGCGGAAGGCTTATGGAGATTTTGCGCGCTGATGATGATATATTTATTAAATTTGGACAGGTATATATGACGACCGCTAAACCGGGCGTTGTAAAGGGGTGGCACTGGCATAAGATTCAGACAGATTCATTTGTATGTGTAAGCGGTAAGATGAGGCTTGCTCTTTATGACGCAAGAGAAGATTCGCCCACTCGTGGTCAGACGCAGGAATTTGAACTCAGCATGGATAGTCCTCTTGTTGTTCAGATACCACCAGGAGTCTGGCATGGTTTTAAATGTATTAGTGATACTGAGGCGCTGGTTATTAATACAGTAACTGAGCCTTACAATTACAAGGATCCTGATGAATATCGGATAGATCCTTATGATAACGATGTAGAATATGATTGGAGGAGATAATATATTACGGTTATCGGTGTGTGGTTTACGGTGTTTGATAGTAGAAAATCTGTTTTTGGTTATCGGTTAGCGGTTTACGGAATATGCCCGCCTGCATGCAAGGCAGGGTGTATGGAAACACCGGAAACCGGAAACTGATAGTTAACACTTAACCGCCGAAAATCGTAAACCGAGAACCGAAAACCGAGAACCGACTTTATAATTTGATTTAACATGGGAGATGATATGAATAATATGGAAGGTGTAAGAGGAATCATCCTGGCAGGCGGATTAGGAACTCGTCTTCATCCCTTAACTACTGTTAGTAATAAACATCTCTTGCCTGTCTGGGATAGGCCTATGATATATTATCCGATACAGACTCTTGTTGAAGCTGGAATAGATGAGATCATGCTAGTTACAGGAGGTAATAATGCCGGTGACTTCCTACGTCTTTTAGGAAATGGGAAAGAACTTGGGATAAAGCATCTTGAATATACTTACCAAAGAGGTGAAGGTGGAATAGCGGATGCGCTTCGTCTGGCTGAAGATTTTGCCAATAAAGAAAAGGTAGTTGTAATTCTCGGGGATAATATTATCGAGAAATCTATACGGGCTTTTGTTGAAAAGTTTAGAAGACAAAAAGAAGGAGCGAGGGTTTTGCTTAAGAAGGTTTCCGATCCAGAGCGATTTGGTGTTGCCAATATTCGTAAAGATAGAATAGTAGAGATAAAAGAGAAGCCTAAGAAACCAAAGACCGATTATGTAGTTACAGGTATCTATATGTATGATAATAAGGTCTTCGATATTATAAACAGATTAAAACCTTCCAGAAGAGGAGAGCTTGAGATAACTGATGTTAATAATCAATATATAAGATGGAGAAAGATGGAACATGATATATTGCCGGGATACTGGACAGATTCCGGCACTTTTGAGTCATTGCTTAGAGCGAATAATCTTGCAGCTAGGAAAGATGGCAAAAAGGCCTAAGTCGTAGGAGCGGCCTCTGGCCGCGAACAATGATTAGAGAGGTGATGATATGGCAAAAATTCCATTGTTGGATATGAAGGCACAGATTATACCAATACGCGCGGAAATTGATGAGGCTATAGCAAGAGTTATAGATAATGGAAGTTTTATTCTGGGTGAAGAAGTAAGATTACTGGAAGAAGAGGTATCCAAGTATTGTGGTGTTAGGCATGCTGTAGGTGTTTCCAATGGAACAGATGCTATTACCCTAGCGCTTGAGGCAGCAGGTCTTAAGTCAGGGGATAGAGTGCTTTGCCCATCTTTTACATATTTTGCTACTGCTGGAGCTGCTGCTAGGCTAGGAGTAGAGCCTGTTTTTATCGATATAGACCCTACAACATATTGCATTAATCCAACGTTAACAGGAAATTATTTTAAGCAGGATTTAAGATACGATATACGTAATACGAAGGCGATAATTGCTGTACATCTTTATGGTCAATGCGCTGACCTGGATTCTCTTTCTGGCGTTGCAAAGATGTATAACTTAAACCTTATTGAAGATACAGCTCAGGCTTTTGGGGCTACTTACAAAGATAAAGTGGCTGGATCTATCGGCGATTCTGGTACGATAAGCTTCTTTCCGGGAAAGAATCTAGGCGCCTTTGGTGATGCTGGCATGATCCTGACCAATGACAATGAGAAAGCGGAGCGCATACGTAGATTGCGTAATCAAGGCGCTAATCCTAGGAATAAATATGATCATCAGTTCATAGGGCATAATAACAGACTAGATGCTATACAGGCTGCTGTGTTAAGAGTAAAATTGAAGTATGTAGATGGATGGAATAAAAAGAGAGCTGAGAACGCCTCTTATTATAATGGTAAGTTAAAAGATCTTGATATCGTAACTCCCGCTGTTTCAGAGTATAATACACACATCTATCATCAATATGTGATTAGGGCTAAGGATAAAGACCAGAGGGATGCTATAGTCAGCCACCTGAATAAGAAGGAGATAGATTCAAGAACATATTATCCCATACCTTTACACATGCAAAGATGTTTCAAATATTTAGGTTATCAGAATGATGATTTTCCAGAATCATTGAAGGCCTCAGAGACAACATTTGCTATTCCGGTCTACCCTGAGCTTAAAACTGAGGAGATGGATCTTGTGGTTGAGACGATAAAAGAAGGGTTAAACAGTAACTCTAAGTAATGCTGCTAGCATACTTGGGAAACCAGTAACCAGTTACCAGATCAGTTTAACAACATGCTCTTACACATTAGTAATCAGTTGCCAGTTCTCTGAGAAACCAGTAACCTGTTGCCAGTTACCAGATCAGTTTAACAACTCGCTTTTATTCAGGTTTCTGGTATCTTCTGGTTTCTGGTTACAGGTTTCTGGTTACTCAAGAATACTGGTTACTATTTGATTGTTTGTCAAACTTTGAAACATGGAGACACAATGAAGACATTACTCGTGACCGGCGGAGCGGGATTCATAGGATCCAACTTTATCCGTCATATTCTGAATAATCACCCTGATTATAAGATTATAAACTTTGACAAGCTGACTTATTGTGGTAATCTTAATAATTTAAAAGATGTTCAAGAGAGCAAAAACTATAAATTCATCAAGGCGGATATCTGTGACCAGCGGGCTGTTGAGTCAGCGATTAAAAGGTCTGATTTTGTGGTAAATTTCGCCGCTCAGACACATGTAGATCGCTCTATAAAAAATTCATCAGAGTTTTTAAGAACAAATATTGAGGGTCTACGTGTTCTGCTGGATGCCGCGCGTAAATATAGTATAAAGAGATTCATTCATATCTCCACAGATGAAGTTTATGGTGATGTCAAAAGAGGTTATTCAGATGAAGATGATATGCTTCTTCCAAATTCACCTTATGCTGCCAGTAAGGCAGCTGCTGACCTGCTATGCCGCAGCTACTATATTACATATAAGTTTCCGGTTATAATAACGAGAAGCTCAAATAATTTTGGTCCCTACCAGTATCCAGAGAAGGCTATGCCGCTTTTTATTACAAATGGATTAGATGATAAGAAACTACCTATCTATGGTGATGGAAAGAATGTGAGAGACTGGATATATGTTGTAGATAATTGCGCTGGGATAGATCTAGTTCTGCGAAAAGGTAGACTAGGCCAGATATATAACATTGGTGGCGGCAACTATTTGAATAATATCAAAATAACAAAGGATATACTGAATATTCTGCGCAAAGACAAAAAGTTTTTAAGCTTTGTAACTGATAGGCCCGGGCACGATAGACGCTATGCCTTAGATTCATCAAAGGTGAGAAGTTTAGGATGGGAGCCCGAGTATGATTTTAAGAAGGCGCTTAGGCTGACTATAGAGTGGTATATGAACAATGGCTGGTGGTGGAAACCGTTAAAGCGACGCGCGAAAATTATCAGGTGGTAACGTCGGGATTATGGATTAAGGGGTATGGGGTAATAGTTCCTATCACATATCACATAATCCTTATCCCATAATCCAACAAATATTGTCCTGATATGAAGATATTAATTACAGGTTCAGAGGGGATGCTGTAAAATAATTGGGGACGTGTACAAAGGGGACAGGCTTGAGCACAAAAAATAGCGAAATTTGCTTAAAAAAATAGTTTCCCACAACCTGAGGTAGGAGCGGCCTTCCCTCGACTTCGCTCGGGACAGGCTGGCCGCGAATAATGCGCTGTCAAGGTAACCGCAAACCGTACACCGTAAACCGAAAACCGATACAATGAAAGTGCTAGTGACAGGTTCAGAAGGAATGCTCGGTCAGGCGCTAATGAAGGTCTTGCCTGAAGCTGGTTTTGAGGTAGAGGGCACTGATATAAGATCAGATAAGAATAGAGCTGATATTACAAGTGATAGCCAGATAATCAGCCTTATTAATCAGCAAAAACCCGATATAGTTATTCACGCTGCAGCTTTTACAGATGTAGATGCTAGTGAGCAAGATCCGGCAAAGGCATCTTATGTAAATGGTATAGGCACAAAGAACGTTGCCGTAGGCTGCAAGGAATCGGATGCTTTTTGCGTATATATTAGTACTGATTTTATCTTTGATGGTAATAGAACGATACCTTATACTGAGAAAGATCTTACAGGGCCATTAAACGCGTATGGCAGATCAAAGCTGGAAGGTGAAAATTTCATCAGTGAGATATTAACAAGAAGTCTCATAATACGCAGCAGCTGGTTATTTGGCGAAGGCGGAAAGAATTTTGTAGATACTATTATCAACAAGGCTATTGAAGAGAAATATCTTAGGGTAGTAGATGACCAGCGTGGTTCACCAACCTACACGATGGATCTTGCTCATGCTATTGTAAGGGTACTGCCTCAAGATCGAGAATCTATAACCAAGACACTGCATATATCAAACTCCGGTTTTTGCACTTGGTTTGAATTTGCAAGAGAGATTTTAGATGTAAAGGCCCTAAAAGACGGGGTGCTAGAGGCAGCTGCCTCTAGTGAGATCGGATCTTTAGCTATACGCCCAAAGATGTCGATACTCGATAATTCAAAACTTAAATCTCTATATGGAGATATTATGCCGTCGTGGCAAGACGCCTTGAGACGATATATAACGAGAGAGGAAAGATAGAATCAGAATTAAAAAATTAAATATAAAAAATAAAAAATGAAATGCAAAATTCAAAATTATTTCGACAAGAAGATTTTTTAATTTTTAATTTCAATTTTTAACTTTTAGTTTTCTATTTTTAATTTATACTAGTCAAGTTGTCGTACAAGGATAACAATGAAGATATTAATAACCGGAATCGCCGGCTTCACAGGAAGCCACCTTGCAGACCTGCTCCTTACAAAAAAGGGAGTAAAGGTTTTTGGCCTCGAGCATCCATCTGCTTGCGCAGACAATATTAAGCATATAAGACGCCATATCTCATATCATAAGTGCGATATGCTAAATCGCCGATCTTTAGATACCCTTTTAGGGAAGATTAAACCAGATGCGGTCTTTCATCTTGCAGGCCATACAGCTACTAATCTCTCAGGCTACGAAGAGAGAAAGACTATAGAAGTTAACATATCAAGTCAGCTTAATCTACTCGAATCTTTACAGAATAACGGTATCAGAGCGCGCATAATCATTCCCGGCTCATGTCATGAGTATGGCCTTGCTAAAGAAAAGGGCTTATTAAAAAAAGAGACAACAGAATTAAGGCCTATTGGCGCTTATGCTGTATCAAAAGTAGGGCAGGATGCCTTTGGGCATCTGTATCATAAGAGTTACGGGATGGACATCGTGCGAGCCAGGCTCTTTAACATTACGGGCCCTCGTCGCGATAAACGGTTTGTCTGTTCAGATTTCGCCAGACAGATCGCGCTTATTGAGCAAAATAAACAAAGCCCCCTTCTGTCTGTTGGTAATCTCGGTACAAAAAGAGATTTTACAGATGTAAGAGATTTGGCGAGGGCTTACTGGCTGCTTATTAAACGCGGCAGATCAGGCGAGGTCTATAATATATGCTCAGGCAAGGTTTTTCCTATAACGTCTATATTAGAAATGCTTTTATTACTGACAGAGTGCAAAATAGATATCAGTATAAAAAAGAAAAGATTACGGGAAAAAGAGGCTATGGTTTTCATGGGAGATAATTCAAAGATTAAACGTTTAGGGTGGAAGCCTAATATATCTCTAGAAAATACCCTATCTGACATTATAAATTACTGGCGAGAGGCCCTTAAATGATAAACGTCCTATTAGTGGCAGGCGCGCGTCCAAATTTTATGAAGATCATGCCGCTTCTTAAAGAGATGAAGAGATTTCCAAAGAAGTTTAAGCCTATATTGATCCATACAGGGCAGCATTATGATTTTAATATGTCAGCGAGTTTTTTCAAAGACCTGGATATGCCGGACCCTGATATACATCTTGATTGCTATTCCACGGGCGATAAGGCGCAGATTACTAAGATAAAAGAGGGGGTTGAGAGGGTTTTAATTAAAAGTCAAATCGATCTGGTAATAGTAGTTGGCGATGTAAACTCTACTATCGCTGCCGCTCTAGCTGCTTCAAAACATAGAGTAAGTGTAGCGCATGTTGAGGCAGGGCTTCGATCGCGCGATTTTACCATGCCTGAGGAGATCAACAGGCTGCTCACTGATCATATGTCAGATTATCTTTTTACGACGGAGGAGTACGGGAATAAGAATCTTTTAGAAGAAGGCGTGAACGCATCAAAGATATTTTTTGTCGGTGATATTATGGTGGATTCGCGTGTTGCCTGTAAAGAGAAGATATCGAGATCCAAGATTACAGATCAACTCGATCTAGTGAAGGGCAATTACTGCCTTGCGACAATTCACAGGCCGGCAAATGTAGATAAGAAGGAAGATATCGCGAAAATTGTAGATATGCTTAAATCATTAAATAAGCTTATAAGAGTGGTATTTCCTATTCATCCTAGAACCAGAAAGATGTTAAAACGGTATAAGATGAGTCTTGATAATCTGCTTTTGATTGACCCCCTGGGATATGTAGATTTTCATAAGCTGATGAGTGACGCTAAATTTGTTATAACAGATTCAGGCGGTATGCAAGAAGAGACAACTGTTGCTGGCATACCCTGTATCACTGTTCGCACCACCACCGAACGTCCCATTACAATTTTAAGAGGAACTAATGAACTCATAGGCCCTGACAAGACTAAAATTATGAGAGCGGTGCGTAAGATATTAAATGACAAATGGAAAAAAGGAGAGTGTCCCCCTATGTGGGATGGAAAGACTGCTGGACGTATAATTAAGATACTACTTAATAAGGAAGGAAAGAGATGAATAATATTAGCGCTCTAAAACGGCTCATTAATGCTAAGAAGGCAAAGATTGCGGTTATTGGCTTAGGGTATGTTGGACTTCCCATAGCTATAGAGTTTGTGAAGAAGGGGTTCTTTGTCTTTGGTCTGGACAACGATAAGAAGAGAGTGGATACCCTTAAGAGGGAGCTCTCCTATATAACAGATATAAAGTCAAAAGAGATTAAGAGGGCTATAAGATCGAAGAAATTTCATCCAGTTACAGATAGATCTATTCTTAAGGAGTCTGACGCGATTATTGTTTGTGTACCTACGCCTTTACGCAAAAGGAAAGTGCCCAACATGTCCTATATCATTAAGGCGACACAAACTGTTAAAAAATACCTACGCCCAGGCCAGTTAATAGTTTTAGAGAGTACAACATATCCAGGCACAACAAGGGATGTTGTGCTTACAATGCTTGAAAGCAGTGGATTGAGGGAGGGTAAAGATTTTTTTCTATCATTTTCTCCGGAGAGAATCGATCCCAACAATGAGAAGTACACATTTGCCACTATCCCAAAGGTGGTCGGAGGCGTGAGTAAAGAGGCGCTTGATCTTACGAAGGCCCTCTATAGTAAAGTAATAGAACAGGTAGTGCCTGTCTCTTCAGCTGAGGCGGCAGAAGTCGCTAAGTTATTGGAGAATACTTTTAGAATTGTGAATATCGGGTTGATAAATGAGATAGCCATGCTTTGCAATAAACTCAATATCGATGTCTGGGAGGTTGTTGACGCGGCAAAGACAAAACCATTCGGATTTATGCCTTTTTACCCCGGCCCGGGCATAGGCGGGCACTGTTTGGATGGTAAAGAGTTTGTGACAATAAAAAATGGTCATGGTGTTGAAACCATATCATTTGAATCCATTATTGAGAGGATATCCAGTGATCCATCAGTTCGTAGCAAAAGATTAGGTGATGTAGATTATTTTAAGCCGAAGCCTAATTGTAAAATGCTTACTTATGATACGAATTCCAAAAAGACATTTTTTAAGCCTATAGATATGCTTTCTAAGCGAAAAACAACAGATAGGCTCTATAAGATCATTACAACTGATGATCGTCAACTTAAAGTAACAGATCGTCATCCGATGTTTGTAATTATGAATGATGAATTTGTAGTAAAAGATGCAAAAGATATAAAAATTGGAGATCCAATACCATATGTGGACATCGAGAATCATACTACTATTAGTGATGAGCGAGATTTTATTATACGAGAAGGTTTTTCAACATCCCCTGTTAAATCAATTGAAAAAGTAAAAGGAGATTATGTCTATTCTGCAGAGGTTCAAGATACGCATACAATCATAACTTCATATGGGACTATAGTACACAATTGCATTCCTGCGGACCCGATGTATCTGTCATGGAAGGCGCGCAAGGTTGGGTTTAAAACAAAGATGATTGATCTGGCATCAAAGACGAATCTTTTTATGCCCCATTATGTCGTCGAGAGAGCAAAGAAAATGCTAAGTAAAAAGAGGAAGTCTTTATCGAAATCTAAAGTATTAGTGCTTGGTGTAACATATAAGAAAGATGTTAAAGACCTTCGGGAGTCTCCAGCGTTGGATATTATTACCATTCTTCAAAGTAAAAGAGCAAAGGTATCGTATGCTGACCCTTATATCCCTTACCTTAATATAGGCGATATCAAGCTTAAGAGAGCAAAGATCTCTAAGGTAACTCTAAAGAAATATGATATTGTAATTTTAGCGACAGATCACGCGAAGTTCAGATACAAGATGATAGCGAATGCGGCAAAACTCATTCTCGATACACGCAATATATTCGCGAAGAAGGGAATTGTTTCTGAACGTATAATCAAGCTTTAGGATTAAGGGGTAGGGATTAAGGGGTAAGAGCCCCATACCCCATACCCCATAATCCTTAATCCTAAGACATGGGAGTAAACATGAGCCTATACCTAGTAACAGGTGGCGCGGGATTTATCGGATCAAATATTGTCGAGGAACTGCTTAAACGCGGCGAGTCTGTCCGAGTTCTTGACAACTTCATTACAGGTTCGAAAAAAAATCTCGAGTTTGTAAACGACTACCACCTACCACTTACCACATATCACCTAATTGAGGGGGATATCCGCAGTAGAGAGGATCTCCAGAAGGCCTTAAAAGATGTGGATTATGTTCTTCATCAGGCAGCGCTTAGATCTGTGCCAAAGTCTGTAGATGATCCTTTCTTGACAAACGATATAAACGTTGCTGGTACACTCAACCTGCTCTTTGAGGCTAAGAACGCTAATGTCAAAAGAGTAGTTTATGCCTCAAGCTCATCCTGTTATGGTGATGTAACAGCATTTCCTCAGAAGGAGGCTATGGTTCCAGCGCCAATCTCACCATATGCTGTATCTAAGTTAGCTGGTGAACATTACTGTAATACATTTTCAGCGACTTTTGGGCTTGAGACAGTTAGCTTGCGATACTTCAATGTATTTGGTCCGAGGCAGAATCCCGAGAGCAAATATTCAGCAGCGATACCAGCTCTTCTTTCAAGAATGCTCAATGGCAAAGACCCTATTGTAGAATGGGATGGAAAACAGTCTCGCGATTTTACATATGTTTCTAATGTTGTAGACGCAAATCTGAAAGCTGCGATAAGCCCAGAAGTTTCAGGCGAGTTTTTTAATGTAGCATGTGGTACTACCGCATCGATTCTAGAGATTGTTAATATGATCAATACAATTCTAGGCAAAGATCTAAAGCCTGAATACGCGTCCAAAAGGAATGGGGACGTAAGAAAGACCTATGCTGACATATCAAAGATAAAAAAACTTCTGGATCTTAAACCCGCAGTGCAGTTTAAGGAAGGATTGGAAAGGACAACTAAGTGGTTTCAAGAAAATCAGGATCGGCTGATGGTCATATGAGAGAGGTATACTACTGTTTCTGTAGGAGCGGCCTCTGGCCGCGAATATATGGTGAGTTCACAGTCAGGAGCCGCTTCTTTGTGGCGAATATATGCGTTCGCGGCCAGAGGCCGCTCCTACTTCTGGTAGTGCTTGGCATGTTGCTTACATCTTCTTTACAAGCGGCTCCGACTAAAGAAGAACCCAAATACCAACCATCCGGCCCGTTGAACATCCGAAACCAGATGCCATTATATCTGTTTTTCATGGCACCTTCTCCTGACATGGCCCAGCCTTTGAAGAAGGGCAAGTTCAAGATAGACGCATCCTACCATGTATCGAATACTGTTCTTCATCAGCGGCCCTGGCCGGCTCAGCAATTCCCCGGAGAGGGCAGGCGAGACAAGAATAGAGAGTGGTGGGTGTATATAGATACAGAGGTCAATCGGTTTGATGTGAATCTCTCTTATGGAATTATAGATAATCTTGAGCTTATGGTGGATTTTCCTTATTATGTATTTTCTGAAGGGTATCTAGATGGTTTTATAGAAGGCTTTGAGGATCTATTTAATTTTATAAAAACTCCTAACGCAAGAGAGGAAACCGGAAGGTATAAATATGAATACGAGATAAGAAACAGGGGTAAGCCAATTCTTATGAGTACTTCACCCGCTCATGATATCGGCGAGTTATCAACATACCTGAAATACAAAATTTTGAATGAGACCAAGTGGCTACCTACAGCATCTATACGGGGAGGAGTCAAATTTCCTACGACCGATGACCCTTTATTGGGAAGCAAGGAATATGATTATACGGCGGGTATTCTTTTGGATAAAACTTTATATGATAGGTTATTTATATATTTTAACCTCAATTATGTTCTCATAGAAAAACCGGATCTGCTGACAAACCTGGATGTTTTTAGAGACGATATGTTTCATGGCATGTTGGGATTCGAGTATTTTTTGACAAAAAAAACCTCTATGCTTTTTCAGGCTACGGCCAATACAATAATATATGATAAGGGAGTACCAGCTACAGATCATGAGCCGGTAGTGCTGACTATCGGGTTTAATCATAATTTTAATGATAAAGTATCTTGGCAGATAACTATGGATGAGAATACTAGCTCAGCAGCCCCTGATTTTGGATTGTTTACTTCTTTGAAAATAAAGATATAGAACGATATATTTTATACTTGACTTTATAAATTCTCGTATTAAAATAGAACTATGACTATAATAAAGAGAAAATTGCTAAAAGACCTCACAGACCACCGTGCTGCTAAGGAGATATCATTAATTATTGGACCAAGGCAGGCAGGCAAGACCACCCTTATGAATCTGCTAAGAGAGCGCTTGAATGAAAAGGGCGAAAATACGATTTTTTTAAATCTTGACAGCGAAATGGATAATCAGCATTTTTTATCACAGCAGCATTTGATAAACAAGATTAAGTTAGAATTGGGCGCTGAAAAGGGCTACGTTTTTATTGATGAGATTCAAAGAAAAGAGAACGCGGGGATTTTCTTAAAAGGCATTTATGATTTGAATCTAGGTTATAAATTTATTGTATCAGGTTCAGGAAGCCTTGAGTTAAAAGAAAAAATACATGAATCGTTAGTGGGCAGAAAGCGGGTTTTTGAACTTAATACGATATCTTTTGAAGAATTTGTTAATTTTAGAACAAATTATCGTTATGATGACAGGCTGGATAGTTTTTTTGAACTGGAGAAAGAAAAGACCGCTCATCTTTTGACTGAATACTTAAGTTTTGGAGGTTATCCAAAGGTAGTTTTAGAAGAAACGTCAGAAGAAAAAATAAGAATAATTGACGAGATATTCCAAAGCTACATAGAGAAGGATATATCATATCTCCTGCAGCTTGAAAAGATTGAATCCTTTAAGTCTTTGATTAATATTCTCGCCAGCCAAATCGGGCAGTTGGTTAACTATTCCGAACTTTCCTCGACAGTAGGTGTCGCGCTTGCGACAGTGAAAAATTATTTATGGTATGGAGAAAAGACGTTTGTGCTGCAAAGGTTAAGTCCCTATTTTACTAACATCCGCAAGGAGATTACGAAGGCCCCTGTATTTTATTTTTATGATATAGGTTTAAGAAATTATCCGCTAGGTTTTTTTGGAAGACAGCCTAATCAAAATGATTTAGGCCCGCTTTTTGAGAATTTTGTCTATAATATCTTAAGAGAGATATATCGGTTTAAGGGAGTCTCCCTACATTATTGGCGCACAAAAGATAGAGCAGAGGTTGATTTTGTTATAGAATCAGGCAGGAATCTCCTGCCGATTGAGGTAAAATATAAAGAGATGAAAAAGGCGGAGATTAAGCGGTCCCTGAGAAACTTTATCGCCAGATATAAGCCAGAGAAGGCCTTTGTTATCAATTTAAGCTTGGAAGAGAGCTTGACCATAGGCAGGACAAAGGTCATGATAATGCCATTTTGGAAGCTGTTATTGGAAGATGAAACTTTGACAGTATTTAGTTGAGGTAAGGGGTATGAAATATGGGGTATGGATTTTTACCCCCTACCCCATACCTCTTAATCCTAAACATTGGAGTTAACTATGCGCATACTACTTACCGGCGGGGCAGGATTTATAGGGTCTAACTTATGTAATCTTTTGATAGAAAAAGGTAACAGCATAATCTGCATGGATAACCTTATAACCGGGAAGAAGGAGAACATATCTCATCTTCTGCAAAATCCTAATTTCGAGTTCATCGAGCACGATGTAACTAAGTATATAGATATCAAGGGGCAGATCGATTATGTTATGCATTTTGCCTCACCCGCGAGCCCTATAGATTATCTTAAATACCCTATAAAGACACTGAAAGTGGGCTCTCTCGGCACTCATAACGCGCTGGGCGTAGCCAAGGAGCATAAGACCAAATTTTTACTAGCTTCAACTTCCGAGGTTTATGGTGATCCACTGGTTAATCCTCAACCTGAGACCTACTGGGGCAATGTTAATTGTGTAGGGCCCCGTGGCGTGTATGACGAGAGCAAACGCTTTGCAGAGGCTATTACTCTGGCATATCACAAGACGCATGGGGTTGATACTAAAATAGTACGTATTTTTAATACATATGGACCGCATATGAGAGACCATGATGGTAGAGCTATCCCTAATTTTATAGATCAGGCGCTTAAGAATGAACCTATTACTGTGTATGGAGATGGCTCTCAAACCAGAAGCTTCTGTTATGTAACTGATTTAATTGACGGTATTTATAGGCTCATGAATTCTGATCTTAATACCCCAGTTAATATAGGTAATCCCAATGAGAAGACGATACTCCAGCTTGCCAGCAAAATTATCGAACTTACAGGTTCTAACAGTAAACTAGACTATGAAAAGTTACCTACAGATGATCCGAAGGTTAGAAGACCTGACATAAGTTTAGCGATGAATAAACTTAATTGGCAGCCTGATGTGGAATTAGAAGAGGGTCTAAAAAATACCATAAAATGGTTTCAATATATATAGTATTATATAGTACAAAAATAGGCTGAAGATTGTAATTTAAAGTGCAACAATTAGGAGCTTAAAAATAAAGCTCCACAG
>JBHPDT010000034.1:0-19223 GCA_042577545.1 Candidatus Omnitrophota bacterium
TTAACATAATAACAGGAATACTGATATAAGCCGGCTGCGCTCTTAGGTTTTCCAGAAATTCAAATCCGCCCATTACCGGCATAACAACATCCAATGTTATGAGATCCGGTATCTTCTGCTTAATCAAGCTCAGGGCCTCTTCTCCGTTGTGCGCTATGTCTACCTTGAATCCTCTGCTTCCCAAAAAATCATTAAGCAGAGAACAGACCTCCGGCTCGTCATCGATTACAAGTATATGTTTCTTTGCTGTCTTAGTGCTCTGCTTCATCGTATCTGTCTCTCCTTTGCACAAAGATATATTTTTACCACTTAATTCTCAAAAATCTTCTTTTTCCGACTTTAAATATCGTTTCATTTGTTTTATAATTTTTTTTCTTAAAAATGAAATTTTCATCTGAAACTTTTACACCATCAATGCTAACAGCATTATCTTTTATAAGTCTTCTTGCCTCAGAATTTGAACGTGTTAATCCTATTCTCGTAAGCAAAGCGCAGATCCATGTCTCATCTTCTAAATGGCTATCTTGTAAAACAGGTATTTCGGTGGGTAGATCACGTTTACAAAACACCTTATCAAACTCCTTCTGTGCGTCTTCAGCTTCCTTAGGACTATGATAGATCTGAATAATCTCCTTAGCAAGCTTGGTCTTCGCTTCCATAGGATGCATATTATCTCTCATATCAGAGATCTCTTCTAGGGAAACATCTGTGAGCAACTCATAATAACGCCACATAAGTACATCTGATACAGACATTATCTTGCCGAACATATCTACCGAAGAGTCTGTTATTCCTATATAATTGTTATATGACTTAGACATCTTCGCCACACCATCTGTTCCCTCAAGGAGCGGCATTGTAATAACTGTCTGCTCAGGTTGATCAAACCGGCGTTGTATGGTCCTCCCCATCAGTAGGTTAAATTTCTGATCAGTACCACCAAGCTCAACATCAGCCTTTAAGACAACTGAATCATAAGCTTGCAACAATGGATATATAAACTCAAGCAAGCTTATATCTTTGCCCTGCTTATATCTAGCGTAGAAGTCTGCTCTCTCCAATACGCGTGCAACTGTCTGACGCGAGGCAAGATCTAAAAAGCTTTCTAACGACATGCTCTTTAACCACTTACTATTAAAAACCACATCGCATTTTTTTATATCAAGAATCTTTGAAACCTGCGATTTGTATGTCTTAGCATTCTCTCTTACTTCATCTACACTTAGGCGGTTGCGTATCTCAGAGCGGCCGGTCGGGTCTCCTATCATAGCTGTAAAATCACCTATAAGAAATACAACCTTGTGTCCTAATTCCTGAAAATGCTTTAATTTACGAAGCAACACAGTATGCCCCAGATGTATATCTGGCGCGCTAGGATCAAATCCCGCCTTTACAATAAGAGGCTTACCGTTCTTCTTAGATTCCTTAAGTTTCTCACTAAGGCCAGTCTCTTCTATTATCTCAACTGTACCTCTTCTTATAAGCTCTAATGCTTTGTCTATACTCATATCTTAGTTAGCTCTCTTTTATCAGCTTACAGCTTTCAGTCTTCAGCTTACAGCTGATGGCTGATAGCTGTTTGATCAGCTATCGGACTCCGGCCTCTTATCATCAGAAGTCTCTTCTGGCGCTTCCTGCGTAGTCGATTCTTGAGCTTCTGGTGTTTCCTGCGTAGTCGCCTCTGGCGCTTCTTTTGGGGCTGTTGATTCTATGCCCTTTGTGCTAAGGCCTATCTTACGAGTATCATTATCTATCTTTATTATCTTAGCCTTGATCTTATCACCCACCTTATACTTTTCTTCGAGATTGCCGTTAGCCTCTTCTGAAAGCTCAGATATGTGAATTAGACCTTCTAATTCCTTATCAAACTCAACAAATATGCCAAAGTTTGTTATCTTTGTAATAGCTCCCTCTACTTCACTATTAACCTTGTACTTCTCTACATAATCCTGCCACGGGTCTTCTTGCAACTGCTTTAGCCCAAGAGCTATCTTCATATTCTCCTGATCTACAGAGATAACTATGGTCTCAACCTTCTGGCCTTTCTTGAGAACTTCTGAGGGGTAAGATATCTTTCTTGTCCATGATATATCAGAGACATGGATAAGGCCATCTATATTCTCATCAAGTTCAACAAATGCGCCATAATCTGTCAGGTTCTTTATCTTACCCTTTACCTTAGTACCAACGGGATATTTGACAGGAGCATCTAACCATGGATTCGCCTCCAGCTGTTTAAGGCCAAGCGAAATCTTCTGGCTATTCTTATCTATTGAAAGCACTATAGTCTCTACTGTATCACCTATAGCCAATACCTCTGAAGGATGATTTATCCGCTTAGTCCAGGATATCTCAGAGATATGAACCAGGCCCTCAACCCCCTTCTCTAGTTCTACGAACGCGCCATATGGCACAATGTTGACAACTTTGCCCTTAATTTTAGAGCCGATCGGATACTTAGATTCAACCTCTTCCCATGGGTTAGGGGTCTTCTGTTTAAGCCCAAGAGAGACCTTTGTGCTGTTTACATCAAAGTCTAGAACCATAACCTCAATCTCATCACCGACCGCTAGGATTTCTGAAGGATGGCTTATGCGCCCCCAGCTCATGTCAGTTATATGCAAGAGCCCGTCTATCCCACCAAGGTTTATAAAAGCGCCAAAATCTGTGATGTTCTTGACTACACCTTTTCTGACCTCTTCTTTGGCAAGTCCACCAAGCAGTTTCTGCCTCTGCTCTTCCCTCTCCGCAGCCAAAAGCTCTTTTCTTGAGACAACAATATTCTTGCGCGGTTTATTGATCTTAATTATCTTATAATCCAGCTCTTTCCCTAAAAGACTATTTAGATCTATGGGGCCTCTTAAGGTAGACTGACTTGCTGGTAAGAACGCCTCAACACCTATGTTAACCATAAGGCCGCCCTTAACCTTTCTGATACCTCTTCCCTTTATAGTATCGCCTTCATTGTTGTTATTAACTATCGTCTCCCACCCGACGATCTTCTCCGCCTTCTTCTTGGAGAGAACGACCATACCGCTGTCATCTTCTTTCGATTCAAGCAGAACATCTATCTCATCGCCAACCTTTATATCATCAGGCGAGTTGAACTCCTCCAGGGGTATCAGCCCTTCAGATTTGTAGCCGATATCGATAACAACATCTCTATTACTGATAGAGATTATCTTTCCCTTTATTATCTCCCCTTCCTTGAGCTCCTTCATCGTCTGAAAATAGATCTCTTCAAAGCTCTGTGTTTTCTTTGAATCCTCTCCTGTCTCATCGATACGATCTGCTATCATGTTCATGTTTCCCCTTTCTTAACGCGAATTTATTTGATTTGGATTTTAACTCACTTCAATTTACATTTTCTATCTTATGCTCTTTAACTTCAATATTACATCATCCACTATCTGCGCTGGTGTTGATGCCCCGCTGACAACCCCAACAGATTCAGCCTTCTTAAACCATGGAGGCCTTATCTCCTTTGAAGTCTCAATATGATGAGTAGTCGCTCCGGTCTTTTTACAGATACTAGCAAGATGCTTTGTATTAGCGCTCATCTTACCGCCAACAACAAGGATAACATCCGAGGTCTTTGCTATCTCTTTTGCCTCTTTTTGTCTTTGCACAACATCATTACATATGGTATCAAATATCCGGTATTCGAAACATCCTGACTTAAGGATAGAGTGCGCTATCTCCAGAAATTCATCTTTGGATAATGTGGTCTGGGCAACAGCTCCGACCTTCTTATTTTTAATCTTCAGCTTCACAAGATCAGAACTCTTAGAGACGATCACAGCGTCTTTGCCAGCAACCTCATATAGCGCGCTTATCTCTGGATGAGTACGCTCGCCAATTATTATTATCTTATATCCCTCATTCTTTAGTATTGAGACTATATCGTGAGAACGTTTTACAAAAGGACATGTAGCGTCTATCATCCTTATAGAAAGCTTACGCGCACACTCTTTTAACCTTGGCGATATCCCATGCGATCTTATTAGCATGTCAGAACCTTTGGCCTTATCTATATCGCGTATTACCTTAAGGCCTCTTTTAGAAAGATCATTAACTACAACTGGGTTATGTATTATCGAACCAAGTGAATACGCTCTTTCACTCTTCTTCAGAAGATCTTCCGCAATGCCTACCGCTCTCTTAACCCCAAAGCAGAACCCAGCGCATCTTGCCTTTCTTATCTTAAGCTGCTTCTTTTCCAAGGCCTGCGATCTCCTGCATTACTCGGTTTGTAAACTCTTGATAGACCGATTTTCTGTCAATCCTACTTATCGCTTTGGGCGGTTCTATTCTTTTACCAAACCGTACAATAATTTTTGCTGGTAAAATATAGTGTTTTTTTGGCGGCATCGCCTGCTCAGTGCCCTTGATAAAGACAGGGATAACAGGCGCGCCGCTGCTACATGCAAAGGCCGAAACACCACCTCGCGCAAAACCAATCTTGCCATCTTTGCTTCTTGTGCCTTCAGGAAAAATGAGTAAGCCCCTCCCATTTTTTAAAACATCCAATGCATCTCGCAAGGCTTGCTTATCCATTCCTTCTCTATTAAGTTTCAGCAAATTTATTCCTCTGAAAAACTTTGCCGCAAGCTCATTATTAAAAAGTTCTCGCTTTGCTAAAAAATGTAGTTTTCTATCCATAGAAACAGCAATTATCGGTGGATCGAGATTACTTCTATGGTTACTCGCTAGTATAAAAGGGCCTTTTTTGGGTACATTCTCATGACCCTCAATCTTAAGCCTTAAGTAAAATCTAGCTAATATCCAAACGGTTATTTGTACGAACCAGTAAAACATTTTTTATAATATGCGTTATCAAAAGTAACCAGTAACCAGTTGCCAGTTACCAGATCAGTTTGACAACATTTTTTTATGTGATTTACCAATAACCGGTTACCAGTTACCAAAAACCAGAATAGTCGGAAAAAAAGTTTTTTTGGTATCTGGTCATCTTCTGGTTACTGGTTACAGGTTTCTGGTTACTTTATATATCCCGTCAACTTCTCCACTACCTCATCAATTGTCAAATTTGTTGTATCTATATAGATTGCATTTTCCGCTCTTTTTAATGGGGCTACTTCGCGATTCATGTCTTTGTGATCTCTTGTGTTCACATCCCTTGCAACAGCTTCTATCGAAACATCAAATTCCTTCTCAACCATCTCCTTGTGTCTGCGCTTAATCCTTTCGCCAGGATCCGCGTCAAGATAAAACTTATACCTGGCTTTCGGAAAGACCTCTGTACCTATATCCCTACCCTCAAAGACGCACTTTCCGCGCTCACCTATGGACTGCTGGTTAACCTTCATCTTATCCCTGACACCCCTTGTCTTTGCTAAGAAAGCGACACTGCTAGTAAGTTCCGGCGTTCGTATTAAAGAAGTAACATCTTCGGAATCCAGCAAGACTCTCATATCACCATTATCATCATTGACTATATCTAACTTTGCCTGAGATGCCAGCTCACAAAGCAGGGATTCGTTCTTTAGCTCAATCTTATTCCTCAATGCCTTAAGAGTAAGAGCCCTATACATTGCTCCAGTATCTATGTATATATAGCCGAGCCTCTTTGCCAGCAGCTTCGCAACTGTACTCTTCCCGGATCCCGCTGGTCCATCTATAGCAACAATATCAACCAATCTCTTCTCTTTTCTTCTTTGCCGCGTTTAATCTATTCAATAAGGCCCTCTTGCGGCCCTTTCTTAAATCAATCTTAAGCAAACGAAGCTCCTTTTCAAAGCTGGTAATAGAACTGAGTACATTCTTTTTGTTCTGCGCAAATATATCGAGCCACATCTGTGGACTGCTTTTGGCTATTCTAGTAGTATCCTTAAATCCGTTGCCTGCTACCTTTGAGTCCCTGAGAGTCACTAAATTGCATAAGGCATATGACACAATATGCGGCAAGTGGCTTATATTCGCAACAGCCTTATCGTGCGCTGAAGGTGAAAGCATAAAGATAGACGCGCCTAATTGCTTCCAGAACTTCTTCACAGTAGACAATGGTGTCTTTTTTGTATTACGCGTTGGAGTAACAATACATACACTATTTAAAAAAAGATCATCTTCGGCATTCATAACCCCAAGCTGCTCTGAGCCTGCCATAGGGTGGCAACCAACAAATGACACTTTTTTTGGCAAAGCGTTATTAATATTCCTGATAATATCTTCCTTTGTGCTGTTCACGTCTATTATTATAGCGCCCTCTTTTGCGTGGCGCGCCGCTTCCTTTACCTTAGACACAACCTGATTAACAGGCGTAGCAATTATAATAAGATCGGCATCTTCTACACCATTGTCAAGATCCAAGGTACCCTTATCGATTGCACCCCTTTTTATGGCCTTCTGCATAGAACTCTTGCGTCTTCCGATACCAATAATTTCTTTTGCGAGTCCTCGCTTCTTTACAGCAAGCCCTATAGACCCGCCAATGAGTCCTACGCCTACTATCGCGATTTTATTAAATTGTCTTTTCATAAAATTTAAAATTATGAATTAAAAATTAAAAATTTTTCATTTTTCATTTCTAATTTTTAATTGATTATATCTCACGCCCTACTGCTTTCGCGATCTTACCCACCTCACTCACCATATCGCTAAACTTCTCAGGCAAGAGAGACTGAACACCGTCAGATAAAGCCTCTTCAGGATTTGTATGCACTTCAACTATAAGACCATCTGCTCCAGCTGCTATCGCTGCCTTTGCAGCTGGGGTAACAAGGTTCCATTTTCCTGTAGCATGGCTGGGATCAGCAATTACAGGCAAGTGACTTAACTGCTTGGCCAATGGTATAGCATTAACATCCATTGTAAATCTAGTTGAATTTTCAAAGGTTCTTATGCCGCGTTCACATAGTATAACATTAAAATTCCCACTAGCTAATATATACTCAGCAGACATGAGCCATTCCTTAACAGTAGACATCATTCCGCGCTTTAGCATAACAGGTTTCTTAGAATGGCCTATCTCTTTGAGAAGATCAAAATTCTGCATATTTCTAGCGCCTATCTGAATAACATCGGCATATTGCTCAACAAGATCTATATGCCTAACATCCATAAGCTCTGTAACAACAGAGAGGCCGACAGACTTGCCAACCTGATTCAAATACTTTAAACCTTCTTCTCCAAGCCCCTGAAAACTGTAGGGAGATGTCCGCGGCTTAAATGCGCCGCCTCTAAGCATGGTAGCCCCGGCTTTCTTCGCGGCCTTTGCTATCTTTAACAAGCTCTCATAGCTTTCGACCGAACAAGGTCCAGCAGCAATAATAATTTTCTTACTTCCAAACTTGGCATTAGGCCCGGCATCTACAATACTGTTCTCCTGCTTAAATTCACGAGAAACAAGCTTATACGGCGAAAGTACCGGCATCACCTTCTCAACGCCTGGGACTACCTCTATAGGTTGTGATCTTAAAATATCTTCATCGCCAATAACCCCGATAATAGTACGTTCAGTACCTCTTGAGATCATAGGCTTTAAGCCAAGTTTTTTTACTTTTGAGATAATGTGTTTTATCTGCGCCTCTGTTGCGTCGCTTCGTAGTACTACTATCATCCTTTAACTCCCATTTTTCGTATTGCGTCGTGCGTATTGAGTATTGCGTTTCGCGTATTCTACACGCTTTTTTCGTATTTGCGCAATACGCAATACGATATACGCAATACGCTAAACAATAACTTGCTTTAAAGCAGATATAAACTTCTTGTTCTCTTTCATAGTGCCGGCGTTAACTCTTACCCAGGGTGATAGACCATAGGGTTTCATGTCTCTTATTATGACACCCTTCTTAAGGAGTTTCTTAAATATCTCCGTTCCACTTATTCCATCGTAAAAAAAGAGTAGAAAATTAGCTGGTGACTCTACGACCTCGCACCCTAAGCCTTTTAGGCTCTTGGCTAGATATTTCATCTCACCTCTGATGAGGTTCTTTGTCTTGCTTAAAAAAACCTTGTCTGAAAGTGAGGCCTCAGCAGCTGCCTGAGCAATTGAATTCACATTAAAAGGATGCCTGGCTCTCTCCATCCATCCTATTAGACTCTTGTCCGCTATGGCATAACCGATTCTTAATCCAGCAAGCCCAAAAGCCTTTGAGAAGGTACGGAGAACTATTAAGTTCTTCTTTTTTCTCAAAAAAATTATCGGATCTGAATAATCATTCTTTACAACCAACCCGCGATAAGCTTCATCGATCACTATTACTATTCTCTCGGGGCATCTTTTAATAAACGCGTTGAGATCTTTTTTTGAGAGATAGGCTCCTGTTGGATTATCAGGATTGCCAAAAAAAATCAACTTTGTTCTTTTGTTGACAGTGTCTAGTATCTTATTGAAATCATATTTAAAACCAAAAGACTTTTTACCCTTGCTCTCCTTAAGAACAGGGCCTATCATAGGAACAGCTTTAACCTTAGCGCCTTTTGTCTTTAAGATTATCTTATATTCAAGAAAGGCGGGTTCAGAGACTATAGCTTCATCCTTCTGATCTAAAAAAGCGCTAATTACAATATCTATAAGCTCATCTGAACCATTACCTAAGCTAATGTTGCAAGACTTAAGCTTAAGAGACGAAGACAACTTCTCTTTTAGATAGAAGCCGCCGCCATCCGGATATCGGTTTACACCGGTTATCGCTCTAAGCATGGCTTCTACAGCCTTTGGAGAGGGCCCTATGGGGTTCTCATTTGATGCTAGCTTAATGATATCCCTCTCTTTGATCCCAAGTTCGCGCTCAAGCTCTTTAATAGGCTTACCTGGCTCGTAAGGCTTAAGATTCTTTATACATTTTCTCGGTTTTATCATGGCTACCTGTTGTTCTATTGATCGGTTTTAGGTTTACGGTTTACGGTTTTTCCGCCAAAGGCGGACCCGCCTCTGGCGGGCGCACGGACCGAACACCGATAACCGATAACCGCACACCGAATTAAGCTGCCGGATACGATCCGAGCACCTTGAAAAAGTTACAGTGTTTCTTGATCAGCGTTAATGATCGCTTGATTCGCTTTTCTTTTATATGACCCTGCATATCAACAAAGAAATAATACTTCCAGGCCTTTCTCTTAGAAGGCCTGGATTCTATCTTTGTTAGATTTACCTTATCACGTTTAAAAGCCGAGAGCACATCATGCAACGCCCCAGCTTTATCTTTCATTGAAAAGACTATAGATGTCTTATTATCTTTTACAGGCTCCGCCTCATGGGCTCCTATAACTAAGAAGCGGGTAATATTATGAGATGAATCTTCAATTGAGCGGGCTAATATACTCAACCCATTCTCCTGCGCAGCCAATTTACTTGCAATAGCAGCACTATTCTTATACGTAGCAGATCTTTTAGCAGCAGCTGTAGTGCTTGCAACTGGAACAAGATCAGCGTGAGGCAGATTGGCCTCAAGCCATTTTCTGCACTGAGCAAAAACCTGGTGATGAGAGAATACTTTTTTTATAGAACTTAATTTGGTCCCCTTACTCATCAAATTGTGCTCTATACGAAGATATGATTCTGAACAGATCTTAAGATCCGAGTCTATAAACATATCAAGAGTATGGTTTACCGCGCCTTCAGTAGAGTTTTCTATTGGAACAACACCATAATCGGCTCTTTCTCTCTCAACCTCAGTGAATACATCTAAAATACTATCAGATTCAATATAATCTACTGATCGACCAAATTTTCTCAATGCCGCTATATGAGTAAATGTAGCCTCAGGCCCCAAAAACGCTATCTTTGGTGGGGATTGAAGCGACAAAGAACCTGACATTATCTCATTGTAAATCGCTTTTATGTTATCATCCGGCAATAAGCCCTTATTGCTGCTGAGCAATCTTTTATAAACCTGTGATTCACGATCTGGAGCGAATGTCGGCTTAAGCGACTTCTTCTTAGACTTTCCTATCTCCAATGTAACAGCTGCCCTATCATTCAGTAGACCTAAGATATCATCGTCAATCTTGTCGATCTTCCTGCGCAACCTCTTTATATTCTTCATCTTGTTTTTCTCCATTATTATCAAGGACTTGGTCTGTTTCCTGGCCTTGAGCAGGAATATTGTCTTCTATATTGCGCTCCTCTTGAATAGGTTCACTATTCTCGGCAGCCTCACCTACATCTTGTATCTGGGCAGGTGCGTTCTCCTGAACATCTTCTTCTATTTTTTCTGGACCCTGTTCCCTGGCCCCTGTGCCCTGATTATTTTCTGTACCCTGTCCCCTGAACCCTGAACCCTGCTCATCCTCTTCTGTTCCCTGAACCCTGTCCCCTGTCCCCTGAAGATCCTGCTCTTGCCTCTTCTGAAACTCTAAATCCGCCTCTTTAAATTCAGGTAATTGAGGCAGCTCTTCAAGTGATTTTAGACCAAAATACTGGAGGAAAAGATTTGTTGTGCCATAGAGAAACGGTCTACCAACAACTTCCTTCTTACCAACGATCTTAATAAGTCCCTTTTGCAAGAGATTAGTTGTTACGCCATCTACGCTTACACCCCTTATAAATTCCATATCCGCTCTAGTCACAGGCTGACGATATGCTATAATAGCAAGCGTTTCCAAGCTCGGACCTGTAAGATAATCGCTCTGTTTTATATTATAAAGTTTTTTCAGCCAGCGCCCGTACGCCTGGTTGGTTGAGAACTGAAAACCTCCCGCAACCTCTTTTATCTCAAAGCTCTTCTCTCCTTTTGTATATTCATCTCTAAGTTCATCAACAAGCTTGCGCACTCTTCTTATATCCTTATCCCCTAATATATCCTTGATCTGATGTATAGTAACAGGCTTATCTGCCGCGAATATAAGGGCCTCTATAACACGTTTTGTGGACTCATCATCCATTACTTCATCTCTAACTCTACTATTCTCTTCCAGATTCTGCTGCGTCATCATCTTCTTCCTTATTCTTTACTGATGAGTTATCATACTCATCAACGTCCTTTAGCTTTGGTGGGGTTATTCTTTCTGAATTTCTTATGATCTTTATATCTCCAAAGACCTTATCTTGCTTAATCAAGACCTCCTTCATTCTGATCAATTCCAGTAAAGCCAAAAATGTGGCTATAATCTCTAGCTTATTTCTAGCCTTATTAAATAGCTCTAAGAAATATAGAGTCGGTCTCTTTACAAGAAGATGGAATATCTCATGTATCTTATCTGATACTGTGACCTCGTCTTTAATAACCTCGTAAACGCTATCTTTTGAAACAGTCTTCAAGACCTTGGAAAAGGCTGATAGGAGATCAAATATGCTAGCTTCAAAGAAGAGTTCGTCTTCGGCTGAATTAGTAATAGGTTCTCTTGCGCCAGACCTAGGGAAGACCTCTTTGTTCACCGCCTCAAGCCCCTTAAGCTGTTCGGCTGCCTCTTTAAACTTTCTATATTCTAATAATTTCTTTACAAGCTCTGATCTCGGATCATCCTCTTCCTCCTGCGCCTCTACTTCCTCGGGCGGCAGCAACATCTTGCTCTTTACATGCATAAGCGTAGCTGCCATAACAAGAAATTCACCTGCAATATCAAGATCGAGCATCTGCATAAGTTCCAGATATTGAAGATATTGATCTGTAACAGCAGAGATAGGTATATCCTGGATGCTAAACTCATTCTTCTTAACAAGATAAAGTAATAGATCGAGCGGACCTTCAAATATCTCTAGCTTTACCTTATATGTCATCTGATCCCCATAGCGCTATAGGCCTGCGACATTGTTTTGGAGGTCAATTCTGTTGCTTTTTCCCCGCCTCTTTTAAGTATCTTATCGATCTCACCCATATCCTTGAGCAGCTCTGTACGCTTCTGGCTATATGGCTTAAGATATTCAACAAGAATGTCGGTAAGTATTTTTTTGCATTCAGTACAACCCTTTGACGCATTCTTACACCAGTCTTCGACATCTTCTTTAACTTCAGGCTTAAATATATTATAGTAGCTAAAGACATTACAAATATTCGGATGGCCCTTATCAGTCAGCTTTACCCTCTTTGGATCAGTAATCATAGAAGCTACCTTCTTCTTTATCTGATCTGGCGAATCTCCTAAAGCTATAAAATTGGAATAACTCTTACTCATTTTTCTATTATCCACGCCAAGAAGCTTTGGCACCTCAGTTAAGAGAGCATCTGGCTCAGGGAATATCTCTTTATACAATTTATTAAAACGTCTTGCTATCTCTCTGGTTAATTCAAGGTGCGGAAGCTGGTCCACGCCGATAGGTACAACCGCGGCCTTATATACAAGTATATCCGCAGCCTGTAATACAGGATATCCTAAGAAACCATATGTCGTAAGATCTCTCCCCTTTACCTCTCTAAGTTGTTCTTTATACGTAGGGCATCTTTCAAGCCATGGCAGAGGAACTATATCAGAAAGAATGGCATATAGCTCAAGGTGCGCCTTTACATCAGATTGAACAAATACAGCGCTCTTATCTGGATCTATGCCCACAGCTATCCAATCCGCAACCATCTCATATATGTAATTCTTCATAGAGGAGGGGTCGGCGTATTCGCTCATTAAGGCATGCCAATCCGCTACCATAAAAAAACAATCATACTGCTCTTGAAGTTTTCTCCAGTTAGTAAGAGCCCCTAATAGATGCCCCAGGTGCATCGGCCCTGTTGGCCGCATACCACTTAGTAGAATTTTATTCATATATTAGCTTGTGGGTTGTGGGTTGTGGGTTGTAGTTCAAGCGCTATCTACAACCTACATCCTACATCCTACAACCTCAATTATAGTTTACGCGCTATCTTCTCCGTAGCGATAACTTCTATAATATCTCCTGATTTCATAGTTTTGAAATTCTCAAGAGCTATACCACACTCGAAGCCTTCAGCCACCTCTTTCACGTCATCCTTAAAACGCTTTAGAGAGGATATCCTGCCCTTATAAATCTCCTGTCCATCTCTCATAAGCCTGCAATCCGCATTTCTCGTAACTTTTCCTTTTTGCACGTGCGAACCCGCGATAATCCCAGATTTAGAAAGCTTAAATACCTGTTTTATGGAGACCTTAGCAACAACCGTCTCCTTTATATGCGGTTCAAGCAATCCTTCCATAGCTGCCCTGATATCTGAAACAGCCTCATATATGATGTTGTAAAGCCTGAGATCTACATGTTCAACCTTGCTTGCTCTCTCAGCTTCAGGAGTACTCCTGATATGAAAACCTATGACAATGGCGTTTGAGGCAGCTGCAAGAAGTATATCAGACTCATTTATTTCACCCACACCCTTATGTATCACATTTAGGGTCATATTATTTGTACTAAGATTTAATAGTGAATCAGTCAAGGCCTCTAATGATCCGCGAACATCTGCCTTAAGTATAACCTTTAGTTCTTGGATCTGACCTTTCTGCATCTCGGAGTAGAGATCTTCGAGGCTGATTCGTTTGGCAACAGGAGCGTTACCTTCTTCTTTTAACCTCTGATCGCGTGACTCGCATATCTCCTTTGCCTTCTTCTCATCAGAAACAGCCATAAAAGTATCGCCAGCCTGGGGTACGCCATTTAATCCAAGTATCTCAACCGGTACAGCAGGTAACGCCTCTTTTACCCGATGTATACGATCGTTTATAATTGCCCTGATCTTGCCATAATGCTTACCTGTTATAACTATATCGCCCTCACAAAGCGTACCATTTTGTACTAAGACAGTAGCAATAGGTCCGCCGCCTTTCGAAAGTCTTCCCTCTACAACAATACCTCTTGCAGACTTCTTAGGATTTGCCTTAAGTTCCAACATCTCAGCCTCAAGCAGTATCATATCAAGAAGCGTGTCTACTCCCTCACCTGTCTTGGCAGAGACATTTACAGTTATTGTCTTGCCGCCCCAATCCTCTGAGGCAAGATCTACTTCTGAAAGCTGCTTTTTCACTTTATCTATGTCAATATTTGGCCTGTCTATCTTATTAATCGCTACAATTACCGGAACATTCGCAGCTCTTGCATGGTCCAGCGCCTCAGTAGTAGTAGGCATTATCCCATCATCAGCCGCAACAACAAGAACAACTATATCTGTGGCATTTGCGCCTCTTGCTCTCATAGCAGTAAAAGCCTCATGGCCAGGGGTATCTAAAAAGGTTATGCCCCCTTTCTCAAGCAAAACCTCATAGGCGCCGATATGTTGAGTGATGCCTCCTTTTTCCTGATCAGTAACCTTGGCCTCTCGGATATAATCCAATAATGATGTCTTTCCATGGTCAACATGACCCATGAATGTAACAACAGGTGGACGCGGCATAAGATCCTCTTCTTTGGACTCCTCTTCCTCATGGATAGCCATTGTCTCTTCTTCAGTCGTAGGCATTCTCTCTATATCAAACCCGAATTTATCAGCTATCTCCTTAGCGCTATCTTCATCTATGAGCTGATTTATTGTAGCAAAGACACCTATATTCATAAGTTCTTTAATCGCTAGGCTGGCCCCGACCGACATCTTAGCCGCAATCTCTTTCACCATTATCGGAAGCTTAACAATGAGCTTCTTCTTGTTAGCAATCTTTGGGGAATCAACCTCTTCAGTAGAGGGTGCTTGAACACTAGTCCCTTTATCAATAGACTCTTTTTCCGGTAACCTCTTATCTGCCTGCTCAGGAGCAATAACCTCTTCTTCTGTCTTCTCTTTTACTTTTGAGGGTTGCGTCTTTTTGGTAACTCGCTTTGTCGCCTTCTTTACTGTCTTACCCTTTGCCTTAGTAGTAGTATCTTTTTTCTTAGATGCATCTGATTCTTTTGACTTCGTTTTCGCGGCTGTTTTCTTTGTAGTTGCCTTAGCCAGTTTCTTTGTAGCTTCCGCAGCTTCTTTTTTTATAGCTGTTAGGTCAAGAGATGGTTTCTTCTTAACAAGCATCTTAATAATCTTGTCTAGCTGTTCACCCGTAAGAATATGCTGAGCAGACTTGGCTTTTATGCCTAATTTGACCGCCTGGACAAGGAGCATCTTCGATGGAGTCTTAATCTTTTTCGCTAATTCTGATATTTTCATATATTATCCTATTTTAAGTTGTAGGGTATTGGTTGTAGGATGTAGTTCTAGTGGATCCACAAGCTACAAGCCACAAGCTATTTTATTCGCTCAACTCTTTTGCTGCCTCAAAAATCTTTTCAGCGGTCTTCTTGCCAACACCTTTTATATTAAGCAAGTCATCTAGGCTAACCTTTGCGATATCTTCGACCTTATTAAATCCAGCTACCTGCAGCGCTGCCAATACCTTTTTACCAACACCCGGCAGCTCAGATAATGGCAATGCCATATCTTCTGCCTCTTCTTGCTGGGCCTTCTTCTTAGCCTTCTCCTCTCCAGACTTACTAACTATCTCAATCTCATACCCTATAAGCCTGGAGGCAAGTTTCACATTTTGACCTCTTCTGCCTATAACAAGGGAAAGTTGGTCATCATTTACAAAAATCTCTATTTTTTTAGTATCGCTATCGACCTTAATATTACCTATCTCAGCCGGTTTTAGCGCCTCCTTCACAAATTCGCGAATATCATCACTGTAACGCACGATATCGATCTTCTCACCTTGCAGTTCACTGACAATATTTTTTACCCTTTGGCCTCTCATACCAACACAAGCGCCGACAGAATCTATCTTCTCATCCTTTGAAGAAACAGCTATCTTTGTTCTATCCCCTGCTTCGCGCGAAATAGACTTAATTTCAACAATACCATCATAGATCTCCGGCACCTCAAGCTCAAAGAGCTTCTTAATCATGCCCTCGTGTTTTCTTGAGAGAAGTATCTGTGGTCCTTTTGGTGTCTTCTCTACATCGAGAACATACGCCTTTACGCGCTCGCCCTGTTTATAATGTTCTCTAGGCAATATCTCACTCTTGGGCAAGATGCCTTCAGTCTTTCCAAGATCAACCACTATATTACCCTTTTCAAACCTGTGCACAACACCTGTTACAATAGTCGACTTTCGATCCTGAAAATCATCAAAGATAACGTCCCTTTCAGCCTCTCTTATCTTCTGGATAATAACCTGCTTAGCGGTTTGGGCCGCGATCCTTCCAAATTTGGCTGAAGTGATCTCCTTATCTCCAGCAAAGACCTTAATAGCGCCTGTCTCACCATCAAGCTTCACAGTCACATCTTCTTCTTTGTCTTCTATGACTTTACGCGCAGCGCTGACCAGAGCAGACTCCACCGCTTCTATAAGGATCTCCCTGCTTATGCCTTTTTCGCGCTCGATATATTCTAATACAGAAAGCAGTTCTCCGTTCATTTATCTATCTCCTTGTCTCTAATTTTAGCTAATCTACTACCTTGAGCCTTGCCTTTGTAACAGACGAATAAGGTATTGAAATCTCGCTATTGTTCTTTTCCACTATAATAAAGGTAAGATCACTAGCCTCCTTGACCTTTCCCTCAATAAAACTCTTATCTTCTACGGGACTCGCAACCCAAACTTCAACATCTTTGCCAGATGCCCATTCAAAGTCATTCTTCTCCTTTAGTAATCTATCAAGGCCTGGTGAAGAGACCTCAACAATATACTTCTCTGTAATAAGCTCTTTATCGTCAACTATGTAGCCTACGCGCTTGTTAATTCGCGCGCATTCATCAATAGTAATCCTGCCTTCTCTCTTATCAGCCAGAAGTCGTAATATGAGCTTATGATTGCTTCTAAATATTTTAAACTCTAGTAGTTGTACACTTAACTCATCTAAGGTGGGCTTAATTTCAGCTTTTACTTCACTTATTACCTGCGTATAATCCATGAGAATAAAAAAAGCGGGCATAGTACTACTCCCACTTGATGCACTCCCCTTTCATTAAGAATTTAGTATGGTGATTATATTATACTTACTATATATATGTCAAGGAAAAATTTTCAGACGTTTGGGGTGAATTAAAGATTGAGGAGGGCTTTGATCTCTTGGGCTGTTTCGTGTAACGAAATCTGCTTCTTATCTTGCTCGGATCTTAGC
Organism: Candidatus Omnitrophota bacterium; assembly: GCA_042577545.1. GTDB lineage: Bacteria > Omnitrophota > Gorgyraeia > JABMRG01 > JABMRG01 > JBHPDT01. The sequence continues at coordinate 16,949 of JBHPDT010000034.1, forward strand.
TTAACTTCAACAACAGATTTTACTATATTCTTTGCTCCAACAACCACTTGTATAGGTATACCTATAAGATCCGCATCTTTGAATTTGATTCCAGCGCTTATATTCCTATCATCAAGTAATGCATCCACACCGTCTTGCTGCATCTGCTGATAGAGGTTTTCAGAAGCGCTTACTACTCTCTCATCATCCGCGTTCAAGGATAATATAATCACCTGATAAGGGGCAATAGGTATGGGCCATATTATGCCATACTTATCATTGCTCTGCTCAACAGCAGCGGCAACGATCCTATTAACACCTATTCCATAACATCCCATAATAAAAGGCTTCTCTTTGCCATCCTCTGCGGTAAACCTGGCCTTCATACTATCGGAATACTTGGTCCCAAGCTTAAAAACATGGCCCAATTCAATGGCTCGCTTTAACTTAATAGGTTTATTGCATTTAGGGCATGGGTCTGATTCAACCACATACCGAAGATCAAGGGTCTTAGCAATATCAAAATCTCTCCCAGGAACAACGTGAAGAATATGTTTATCCTTCTTATTCGCTCCTGTAACGCCATCTTTAATAGTACTTATAGCTTGATCAGCAAAGATCTTTATGCCCTTTAAGCCGCATGGTCCTGAAAAACCTAAAGGTCCTTCAGTAACCTCTTGTATAATCTTCTCATCAGCTAGCTCCAGAGATTTTAGCTTTAAGGACGCGGCTAGCTTTGCCTCATTAAGATCGTGATCTCCGCGCACCAGCACAGCGATTGGTTTATTATTGGCGATGTAGATGAGCGTCTTTATCATTTGAGCGGGTTTGCACTTTAAGAATTTGCTAACTTGATCGATGGTCTTCACATTAGGGGTATCGATCTCTTGGACCCCCGCTACCTCGCCCGGCTTGGTCTCTATCTTGGGCGCCACACAGCTAGACTTAGCAAGCGTGCTCTTGTATTCACAAGCTTCGCAGATCACAACAAGATCTTCGCCACTATCAGATAATAGCATAAATTCAGCTGACTCACTTCCACCCATAAAACCTGAATCTGCCTCAACAGAGATAACATCTAGGCCGCAGCGCTGAAATATCCTATGGTATGCATCAAACATTATCTTATAGCTCTGATCGAGTCCTTTTTCATCCTTATCAAAACTATAGGCATCCTTCATTATAAATTCTTTGCTTCTTATAATTCCAAACCTTGGACGGGGCTCATCACGCAGCTTAGTCTGTATCTGGTATATTGTCTTAGGAAGGTCTTTGTAGGATCGGAGCTCATTTCTGGCGATATCTGTTATAACTTCTTCATGGGTGGGGCCTATCACCATCTCTCTACCACTTCGGTCTTTAAACTTAACTAACTCTTCTCCTAAGACATCATACCTTCCTGTCTCATGCCAAAGTTCAGCTGGATGAAGAGCGGGCATAAGTATCTCAAGGGCTCCAGCTTTATCCATCTCATCACGAATAATAGCTTCTACCTTCTTAAGTGTTTTAAAGCCCAGTGGTAGATATGAGTAAACACCTGAAATAAGCTTTCTGATCAGACCTGCCCTAACCATTAACTTATGGCTTACAGATTCCGCGTCAGCAGGACTCTCTTTTAATGTTGGTATGAATGCTTTTGAATATCTCATTTGACTACCTTGTTTCAGAAAGTAACCAGTTGCCAGCTACCAGTAACCAGATCAGGTTAATAATGTGTTTTTTCTGGTTTCTGGTTACAGGTTACTGGTTACTTTAAGTAATTCCTTCACCGCATCCTTCGACTTTACCTTCTTTACTATCTTGCCCTTTTTAAATAATGCCCCAGACCCTTTGCCAAAGGCGATCCCAATATCAGCTTCTTTTGCTTCACCCGGACCATTTACTTCGCAGCCCATTATTGCGATCGTATTAGATTTGTTGCGTCGTGCGTATTGCGTATTGCGTATTGCGTATTTTGCCTGTTTTACAACTTTGGTTAGGTTGACTTGGCAGCGACCGCAGGTTGGGCATGATATAACTTCAGGTCGAAAACGACGTAAACCTAGTGATTGAAGAATCTGCTGGCCAATCACTATCTCATCTTCCGAAGGCCCTGTCAAAGATACCCTAATTGTGTCTCCTATGCCTTCTGCTAGAAGCGTTCCTATACCTACAGATGATTTAACTATTGCTTCACTGTCTGAACCTGTTGCTGTAACACCCAGATGAAACGGGTAATTACACGCCTTGGCCATTGCCCGATACGCCTCTATAGTTGTATGGACATCTGATGCCTTAAGCGATATCATTATATCAT
>JBHPDT010000035.1:0-18404 GCA_042577545.1 Candidatus Omnitrophota bacterium
CCAGCGCTAGAAGAGTATGCGTGCAAGAATCTTGGTCTTGAGCCTGCCCCTATATCAAATCAAGTCATACAACGAGATCGTCACGCGCAATACCTTACAACAATAGCTATTATAGGGGGAACCCTTGAGAAGCTCGCTACAGAGATCAGGGGGCTTCAGAGGACAGAGGTGCTTGAGGCAGAGGAGTATTTTTCTAAAGGCCAGAAGGGCTCCTCAGCAATGCCGCATAAGAGAAATCCCATTACTTGTGAGCGGATTTGCGGCTTGGCAAGGGTCTTAAGAGCTAATGCGCACGCCTCTATTGAAAATATGGCTCTTTGGCATGAGAGGGATATTAGTCACTCATCTGTTGAGAGGATTATTGTCTCCGATTCGTCCATACTAATAGACTATATGCTCAATAAGATGACGGATTTGATAGAACACCTAGTTATACATCCTGACAACATGAAGAAGAATCTTGAGCTTACGGGAGGGCTAATATTCTCCCAGCGCGTTATGATAGCGCTAATTAAGACAGGGTTAAGCAGAGATAAGGCGTATCGCTTAGTTCAAAAACACGCGATGACAACCTGGAAAGACGGTAAAGATTTTAAAGATCTATTATTGAATGATAAAGAGGTGGCTAAGCATCTTAAGCCATACCAGGTAAAGAAGTGTTTTGAGCTAGACTATTATCTTAGAAATATAAATAAGATATTCAAAAGGGCAGGGCTGAACAAGAAGCAGGTTGCTGAATAATGTGTAATAAACTTGTGGCATGACGCGTATGATTCAATGAGAGGATATTAAAGATATGAAAACCAGGAGTGACGAAATGAAAAAGATAAAGCAGCTATATGAGGGTAAGGCGAAAAAAATATTTAGCACAGATAATGAAGATATATATATTCAAGAGTTTAAGGATGACGCTACAGCATTTGATGCTACCAAGCGGGGATCTATTCTTGACAAAGGTGTAGTAAATAATAAGATATCGGCTAAGTTGTTCGAACTACTCGCAGGCAAAGGCATACCGACACACTTTATAGAGCTTATTAACGATAGAGATATGGTTGTTAAGAAGGTTGAGATAGTACCTCTTGAAGTTACGATGAGAAATATTGTTGCAGGTGGCATGGCAAAACTTCTTGGACTAGAGGAAGGCATTATCCTTTCCGAACCTGTCTTTGAATATCACTATAAAGAGGATGCTTTGCATGACCCCATGATAAATACTTACCATATAAAAGCTCTAAAGATAGCAACAGATGAGGAACTTGCGACAATCGAGGAATTATCCTTTAAGATTAACGATATATTAAGAGATTTCTTTAGCCAGAGAAATCTGGATCTCGTTGATTTTAAGCTTGAGTTTGGACGCTGCAAAGGTGAAATTATACTAGCTGATGAGATTTCACCTGACACCTGTCGCTTATGGGAAAAGGGTACTAAGCGCAAGATGGATAAGGATAGATTTAGAAGAGATCTAGGTAATATAGAAGAGACATACCAGGAAGTTCTTAAAATAGTAACGGAATAATCCAACCGAGTATATAATTTTTTACAAATGACTTCCAAGCAAAAACCAATCAGCTATAAAAGTTGTGGTGTCGACATTGGCAAGGGGAATACTTTTGTCAAGCAGATAAAGAATTTAGCAGACTCTACCAAAGGGTCTGCGGTGCTTACAGATATTGGTTCTTTTAGCGGTCTGTTTCAATTAGGCGCCAGGAGGTATAAAGATCCTGTATTGGTAGCGTCGACAGACGGTGTTGGCACAAAGCTTATGATAGCCCAAACCCTTGATATGCACGATGGCGTTGGGCATGACCTTGTTGGTATGTGCGCAAACGATGTCGCAACCACTGGGGCACAACCCATGTTCTTTTTGGACTATATAGCAACGGGGAAATTAAAGATCTCTAGGCTAAAAAAAGTCGTTCAAAGTATAAGTAAGGCTTGCAGTGAAGCAGGATATGCGTTAATAGGTGGCGAGACAGCAGAGATGCCGGGAATGTACAAACCTGGTGAGTATGATTTAGCGGGGTTCTGTGTCGGTATCGTTGACAGGAAGAATATAATTGACGGAAGCTCGATAAAAAAAGGAGATCTTGTTCTTGGGATAGAATCTAATGGTATACATTCTAATGGTTGTTCATTGGTTAGAAAAGTGCTATCAAAGAAAGAGCTTCTTAAGCATGGTAAGGAGTTACTCAAGCCAACACGGCTTTATACAAAGCCGCTTTTGGCGCTTGGGGGAAAGATAAAAATAAAAGGCATAGCCCATATTACAGGGGGTGCCTATGTTGATAAGATACCGCGTATACTCCCGAAAGGGCTAGGTATTGAAATTACTAAAGGAAGTTGGCCTATGCCTGGGATATTCAAACTTATTCAGAAGAAAGGCTCTATCAAAGAGAGTGAAATGTATCGAGTTTTTAATATGGGTATAGGCATGGTAGTTGTCTTATCCCCTAAAGATATAAAAAAATCTCAACACATATTATCAAAATTCAAACTTAAGTCATGGCTAATAGGGCGTGTAGTACAAGGAAAAAGACACGTTAAGCTGGTGTAGAGTAACCAGAAACCTGTAACCAGTAACCAGAAGATAACCAGATGCCAGAGCACGAAAGATTTTCAATTGTAATTAGAAGATCGATTGTATACCGAAAAAGGAAATAGTTTGCCACTATCTGGTTTCTGGCAACTGGTTACTGGTAACTAGAGCTTACTGGTTACTAAGCGGGAGTATTGCATGGATATACTAGTTGTCGGATCTGGAGGGCGAGAACACACTCTCTGCTGGAAGATTGCTCAAAGCCCAAGGGTTGATAAAGTTTATTGCGCCCCGGGGAATGGTGGTATATCTTCTATTGCAGAATGCGTTGACATAAAAGCAGACGATATAGACACGTTGACCGAATTTGCTCAAAAGAAAAAAATAGATTTGACTGTTGTCGGGCCAGAGGCCCCTCTAGTAAATGGTATAGTAGATGAATTTAACAAAAAAGACTTGAAGATATTTGGTCCAGATAAGTATATTGCGCAGCTTGAAGGAAGCAAAGTCTTTGCAAAACAGAAGATGGTTCAGTTTGGTTTACGGACGGCGGATTTTAAGATATTTAATGATCCGCAAAGCGCGAAGAGTTTTGTCGCTGAGAAAGAAGGACCCTATGTTGTAAAAGCTGATGGACTCTGCGCTGGCAAGGGTGTTATCATCGCAAACTCAAGAGACGATGCCTTTAAGGCCATAGATGAGATCATGGTCGATAAAGCATTTGGTTCTGCCGGAGAAAAAGTCATTATAGAGGATTGTCTGGATGGGGAAGAGGTCTCAGTTATTCTTGTTTCAGATGGTAAAGATTTTGTTATTTTCCCCCCAAGCCAGGATCATAAAAGAGCCTATGATGATGATCAAGGTCCTAATACAGGTGGCATGGGAGCGTATTCTCCGGTTCCCATATATAGCGAGGAACTTCAGAAGAAGATAAACGATAAGATTATAAAGCCCCTTATCCAAGGATTTTTGGATGAAGGCAACCCTTGTAAAGGTGTTATATATCTAGGTCTTATGATCGTGGATAATGAGCCGTATGTTTTAGAGTTTAATGTTAGGTTTGGTGACCCTGAAGCGCAGGTTATCTTAACCCGGCTAAAGAGCGATCTCGTAGATATTCTTTTAGCATCTATTGAAGTAAATATCAAAGACGTAGAATATCAATGGGACGAGCGTGCTTGTGTTTGTATAGTATGCGCATCAGGTGGATACCCAGGAACTTACAAAAAAGGTATATCGATAACTGGCTTAGACGAAGCTTCTAAAATGAAGGATGTAATTGTTTTCCACGCTGGCACTAAAATATCAGGGGTCAGGCCTCCGGCCCTACGGGCCGATAGGCCCGGAGGGGGACAGGGTACAGGGTACAGCACCAATGGCGGAAGAGTGCTAGGCGTTACTGCATATGGAGATGATATCAAATCTGCGATAGATAAAGCGTATGAAGCTTGTAAAGTTATTAAATTCGAGGATATGCATTATAGAAAAGATATAGGGCGCAGGGCTATAAAAATTCAAAATTAAAATATCAAAAATAAAAAATAAAATCTAAAAATCAAAATTATAATTCAAAATTAAAAAATAAAAGGAAAAAGTGATGAAGAAAAAACAGATAGCGGTTATTATGGGAAGTAAGTCAGATATGCCTATAGTACAGCATGGTTTAGATGTCTTAGCGAAGTTTGGTGTTGAGTATGATGTTAAGGTTCTGTCGGCGCACAGAACCCCTGCGCAGACAATAAAGTTTGCAAGTAGCGCGCGCAGCAAAGGTTGTAAAGTTATTATAGCGGCTGCGGGTGGCGCTGCTCATCTTGCTGGCGTGGTTGCCGCGCATACGACATTACCGGTTGTTGGAATACCGATTGAGACAAAGAGCTTGGGCGGAGTAGATTCCTTGTTTTCTACAGTTCAGATGCCCTCTGGCATTCCAGTGGGTTGCATGGCTATAGGTAAAGCAGGCGCTATAAACGCGTGCCTTTTTGCAATCGAAATTATTGCGACATCAGATAAGCGTCTGGAGCGCAAGTTAAAGACGCATAAGAAGGATATGGCCTTAGCTGTTCTAAAAAAATGAAAACCGAAGTTATAAAGATAGATTCTACGGAGCCTGAACCATCTTTGGTAACGAAAGTTGCGGATATGTTGAAAGACGGCGCCCTGGTAGGGCTTCCTACTGAGACTGTTTATGGTGTGGCTGTGTGTGCAGACAACGCTATAGCATTGGAAAAGTTATATAAGATAAAAAAAAGACCTATGGACAAACTCTTTGCTCTGCAGGTGGATGATCTATCCAGAATAAGAGACTGCGTTATAAATATTCCACCTGTTGTAGAGATACTGGCAATAGAATGTTGTCCTGGTCCGCTTACAATGATATTTAATGGTAAGTCTGGAACGATCGGACTGCGTATCCCTGATAACAAGGTTACCCTTGCTATACTAAGAGAGGTAGCTGCTCCTCTAGCTGTGACAAGCGCAAATATTTCAGGAACTACGGCTGTTTCTTGCGCAAATGAGGCCTTAAAGATATTCGATGATTTAATAGATGCCGTGGTAGATGATGGCAGCAGCGCAGCTGGAGTAGAATCTACGGTTTTGGACTGCAGTGTTTCACCGATCAAGGTTTTGCGTAAAGGAGTGGCCTTTGAGAAGCTTGAAAGATTTATAAAACTCTATGGATAATATAAAAAAAATACTTGTAATCTGTACTGGAAATTCTTGCCGTTCTCCTATGGCTGAAGGCTTTCTAAGGGAGTATTTGAAACCAGCAGACGAGTTTGAGATAATATCAGCTGGCATATCAACCCCAGGTGGTATAGGTCCTACCTCTGAGACTGTGAGCGTAATGCAGGAGGAGGGCATAGATATATCCTCTTACATATCCACACCATTTCAGGATGAGTTAGCTCAAGCTGCGGATTTAATTTTAGTGATGGCGGATATGCATAAGAGTTATATATTGGAAAGAGTTCCAGCTGCTGGCGATAAAACTTTCTTATTTAAGGAGTTTGCAGATATCAAAGAAGGATCATCAAATGTGGTAGATCCGATATGCCAACCCTTGTCGGTATATAAGAGTGTTAAGGAAGATATAAAGAAGGCGTCTCTTGAAATTATGCGAAAGATAAAAGAATAAGGCGTTAAATTCTAAACTCTAAATCCGAAATTCTAAACAATATCGAATTTCAAAACTCAAATGAACAAAAAGAATATTTTGAATTTTGGTCATTGGAAAATTAGAATTTGTTTAGAATTTAGAGATTAGGATTTAGGATTTTTTACAAGGAGAGAACGATGAAAGTAGCACTTGGCAGTGACCACGGAGGCTATAAATTAAAAAGCCTTTTAATCGATCATCTGAAAAAGAAAGGTCACAGCCCGATCGATGTTGGCTGTTTTTGCTCAGATGGATGCGATTACCCAGAGTTTGGTTGGCGAGTAGCTGATTTAGTTTCAAAAAAGATAGTAGCTAAAGGGATTCTTGTTTGTAAGAGCGGCATAGGCTACTCTTTAGTTGCTAACAAGGCTAAAGGTATACGCGCTGCATTGTGTCAAAATATTACTCAAGCAAAATCGAGTAGAGAGCATAATGACGCGAATGTATTAGTTTTAGGCGCGCTTTATGTAAACAGTTCTATGGCAAAACGCATGGTTTCAACATGGCTTAAGACAAAAGCCTTAGGTGGTCGTCACGCCCGCCGGGTAAACCAGATTAAGCGCATGGAGAGCAAACTCTTTCGGTGATCGGTGATCGGTTCTCGGTGTTTCCGCCGAAGGCGGACCCGCCTTTGGCGGGCGCAATTACCGTAAACCGCTAACCGAAAACCGACGTATAGGACAAGGACGAACAAAGAAGCAGCTGTTTTGGTGGTCGGTGTTCGAACAAGTCTTTACCGAAAACCGTAAACCTAAAACCGAAAACCGACGTATAGGACAAGGACTACAATGAAAGCAATCAAAAAAGACGATGCACAGGTTTACAAAGCAATCACTAAGGAACTAAAAAGACAGAATGATAACCTTGAGTTGATAGCGAGTGAGAATTATGCCACCGAGGCCGTGCTCCAGGCTCAAGGGTCTGTTCTAACCAATAAATATGCTGAGGGGTATCCAGGCAGGCGTTGGTACGGAGGATGTGAACACGTAGATGAAGTTGAGATACTTGCAATTGAACGAGCGAAGAAGGTTTTTAACGCAGAACACGCTAATGTGCAATCGCATTCAGGATCTAGCGCTAATATGGCAGTCCTTTTTAGTCAGCTTAAGATAGGGGACAAGATATTAGCAATGGATCTGGCTTGTGGAGGGCATCTGACCCATGGGCACCCGCTAAATTTTTCCGGTAAGTATTTTGATATTATACCATACGGTGTTGATAAGAAGACCGAGCAGATTGACTATGACCAGATTTTACACCTAGCAAAAAAACATAAACCTAAATTAATTATTGCCGGGGCAAGCGCATATCCTCGGATAATACACGTTAAGACATTGCACGAGATTTGCAATAAAACCAAGACGATGCTTATGGTTGATATGGCCCACATTGCAGGTCTTGTCGCGGCTGGATGTCATCCTAATCCCGCGCCCTATGCGGAATTTGTAACAAGCACAACGCATAAGACTCTATGCGGCCCCAGAAGCGGCTTTGTATTATGCAGGAAGGAATTTGCGAGATCGATCGACTATACAGTCTTCCCGGGATTACAGGGTGGTCCTCTTATGCATATTATCGCGGCAAAAGCGGTAGCGTTTAAAGAGGCGCAGACAAAGAGATTTAAAGCAAAACAGGTTCAGACGGTTAAAAACGCAAAAGCGATGTCGGATGAGTTAAAGCATTTAGGATACAGAATTGTCTCTGGAGGAACAGATAATCATATGATGCTAGTGGATGTCTTTGGGCCAAAGGGGATAACCGGAAAAGAGGCATCAGCAGCCCTAGACAAAGCGCGTATAACCGTGAATAAGAATCTTATACCTTATGACGCGCATCCTGCGATGATCACAAGCGGCATAAGACTTGGTACCCCAGCGCTTACAACAAGAGGAATGAAAGAAGCTCAAATGGTACAGATAGCAAGGCTAATAGATAGAGTCTTATCAAATATCTCAAGTGATAAGAAGATAAAAGAAGTAAGGCGTGAAGTCGCGAGGTTGACTAAAAAATTCCCTATTTACAGGGGTAGAACATTCTAATGAAAAATAAAAAATCTGTAAATGGCAAAAGACCTGATTGGGATAGCTACTTTTTGGAGTTAGCATCGTTGGTGTCTAAAAGATCCACATGCCTAAGACGAAGTGTGGGCGCTGTTATAGTAAAGGATAAGCATATACTGTCGACAGGTTATAATGGCGCGCCTAAAGATATTAAGCATTGCAGCAAGGTAGGTTGTCTGCGAGAGAAGTTAAAGATTCCATCAGGCCAAAGGCATGAACTCTGCAGAGGTTTACACGCAGAGCAGAATGCTATTATCCAGGCCGCTCTTTATGGAATAAGCTTAAAAGGAGCGACTCTATATTGTACAAATTTGCCATGTTCTATATGCGCAAAGATGATTATTAATTCAGGCATTAGAGATATAGTCTCATCAAGCGGTTATCCCGATTCTATGGCAAAGGAATTTTTTAAAGAGTCGAGGATAAGAGTTAAGCAGATCGGTAAAATTAAGAGAAAACACTAGATTTAATTAGATAACAGGCGCTATTAATCACATATTTAGCATTCCTAGCTTTTTAAAAAGCTTGACAATACAATATATAGGGTGTAAACTTACACACTGCTACTATATGGTGTGTTTTTTTATAGTAGTTTATGTGGGGGGATAAGAGATGAAATGTCCCTATTGTGGGCATAGTGAAGATAAGGTTGTAGATTCCCGTTCTAGTTCTGAGAATGATTCAATTAGAAGAAGACGAGAGTGCATTAAGTGTCAGAGAAGATTTACCACCTATGAATATATTGAAGAGATGCCTCTTATGGTAATAAAAAAGAATGGGCAGCGCCAGCCTTATGACCGCCACAAATTACAATCCGGAGTTTTAAAAGCCTGCGAAAAAAGACCTGTCAGCGTATCAAGCATAGAACAACTCGTTGATAATGTAGAGAGAAACCTGCAGAAGAAGAACGACAAAGAGATAAAATCCAGTCAGATAGGCGAGATGATCATGAAGAAGCTGCAGGCAGTGGATGAGGTTGCGTATGTTCGCTTTGCTTCTGTTTATAGAGAATTTAAAGATGTTACTGAATTTATGAAAGAACTAAAGGGGATGCTAGGAAAAGGAGGGGGTATCAATGGACGCCAACAAGCTAAAGGGTGACGAGAAGAGCCAGGGCTATTTTGATTATGTAAATAAGAGAGATGGCAGAACAGTAGAGTTTAATAAGGAAAAAATAGCCGACGCTATATTTAAAGCCGCGGTCGCGGTAGGTGGCGCGGACAAGCCCCTGGCTGATGAGCTGGCATCCGCGGTTACATTATTTTTAAGAAAGAAGTTTAGTTCAGAATCCCCCTCTATTGAACAGATACAAGATGTTGTTGAAAAGGTTCTTATTGAAACGGGACACGCGAAGACCGCCAAGGCTTACATACTTTATCGCGAGAAGAGGAACCAGGCGAGAAAGAATTTGAAGGTCAGAAAGAAGACTAAAGCAAACGCGAGTTCAACAGATATAGCCCTGCTTGTTACGCCTTTATCAAAGGATGAGATAATCTCATGGGATAGAGGAAAGATAGCATTAGCGCTTCAAAAGGAAGCAGGATTAGAATCCAACCTCTCTTATGAGATAGCCTCATCTGTTGAAGAGAGAATATTTGATTCTAAGATCTCTCATATTTCAACAAGCCTCATAAGAGAGATTGTGGATAATGAACTTTTTTCTCGCGGCTTAAGTAAGAAGCTTAAAACCCAAGCTCTCATAGGTATGCCAACATATGATCTTGAAACATTGATCTTTTCAAAGAGTGATGAAAATTCAAACATATCATCCAATAATCCCGAGGCGGTCAATCTTGCTATTGCCGAGACCACTCTTAAACAGTATGCTCTGCAGAGAATATTTTCACAAGATGTTGCGGCATCACACATGAAAGGGGAGATACATCTTCATGATCTAGGGTATCCTACGAGGGTATATTGTTCATCTCATTCCCTGGAATACCTTAAAAAATATGGGCTCTATCTTGGTAATCTCGACACCCATAGTGCCCCGGCAAAGCACGCGCGTACTCTCACAGGTCATCTTAATACTTTCTTGGCAAGTATGCAGGCATATTATGCGGGTGCCCTGGGTGTTGGATATGTAAATATCATGTATGCCCCATACTTGGAGAAGTTGAGCGATGAAGAGATGCTGCAGGAAGCCCAGCACCTCATCTTCTCGGCTTCGCAGAATGCTTTTTCACGAGGAGGACAGAGCTTATTTATAGACCATAATATACATGCTGGGATACCAGGATATTTAAAGAAGATTCCAGCAATAGGCCCGGGAGGAAAGTATACAGGTAAAACTTACGGAGATTATGAAGAGCTGGCTCAGAGATTTACAAAGGCTATGCTGAGTGTCTGGCGCAAGGGCGATGAAGGAGGGCGACCTTTTGCTTTTCCAAAATGTGATTTTCATGTTACTGATGAGACATTTACAGATCCCAAACAGCGAGAGATCCTGGAGTATGCTTGTCAAATTGCCAGTGAAAATGGCTCTACATATTTTATCTTTGATAGAGATGAGATCACGCTTTCGGCTTGCTGTCGTCTTAGAACCAAGATAAGCGATAATTATATGATCGAACATCCAGAGTCTATGAGATTCTGCGGATTTCAGAATATTACCATTAATCTTCCTCAGGCCGCATATCGATCTGGTAAAGGTAACACTGACGGTCTTTTCAAAGAGATAGAAAGATGCATGGGGATAGCTGTAAAGGCCCATATCCAGAAGAAGGAATTTATGCATAAGCTTATGGCTGAATCTGGGTTACCTATGTGGGAGGTAGGCAAGATGGCTCTTGATGGGAGGCCGTACGTAGACCTTGAGAATGCCACATATATTATAGGTATCATAGGACTCAATGAGTGTGTGCAGCATCTTACAGGTAAACAACTGCATGAAGATGAAGAGATCTTTAAGCTAGGTCTTAAGATAATAGCATTTATGAATTACAAGGCAAAGGAAGCGGGGAAAAAATTAGGATTGAAATTTTCTTTGGAAGAGTCTCCTGCTGAATCCGCGTCAAGAAGATTAGCAAAGGTAGATTTAAGGCAATTTCCTGAGGATGCATATAATGTAATAAAAGGTGACATTGAGCATGATATGCATTATTATACTAATTCCATACATTTTGCAGCTGATGCGCCGATAGATATGATAACAAGAATACAGAAGCAAGCGAAGTTTCATACCATGATAGAATCCGGCGCTATTATACATGCTTTTGTAGGAGAGAAACTACCCTCCAAGGAATCTATTATGAATTTGGTTGAGAAGACCTATTATAATACACAGGCTGCTCAGATTACTATATCCCCAGAGTTCACCGTTTGCAATAGTTGCCACACAAGAGATAATGGTTTAAAGGATTCATGCCGTGAATGCGGTTCAGAAGATATTTATGGCATGACAAGAATCGTGGGATACTATAGCCGCGTAAATAATTGGAACAGATCCAAGTTGGGCGAGCTCGCTGACAGGCGCGCTGGGAAAGAGAATTATTCAGTTCATTGAAAAACATTAGTGTTGTCATTGCGAGGTTGACTTCGTCAACCTCGCAATGGCGGCTTGATAAAAGGCGCTTACTAAGGAGAAATCATGCGAATAAAAGTATTTGGCAAAAAAGATTGCGCTAAGTGTGAAACAACGAAAAATAAATTTAACCACTTTCTAAAAAAGAATCAGTGCCAGGATGATATAAAATTTGATTTTTATGATATGGATACTATAGATGGCATGGCAGAGGGCGCCTATGATGACGTGTTTAACATACCGGTGACTATTATAGAGAAGGATGACAAGGTTTTAGCGCGTTGGGACGGTAAGGTGCCAAAAACAGAGGAGTTTTCAGCCCATTTTGAAGAGTTCTGCGCGAAAGTTTAATATAAGGGGTTTTCAGGAGACAACCCTCATAGATTGGGACGGCAAGATAGCATCTATAATATTTATGGGGGGTTGTAATTTTAGATGTGGATATTGCCATTCCGGAAGCCTTGTTTTAGAAGACGATAAGAATGAACTTATTTCAATTGATTACGTAGAGAATTTTTTAAATAGTAAAAAAGGATGGATAGATGGCGTTGTAATAATGGGAGGCGAGCCTACATTAAATGAAGAAAGCCTACGTGAGCTGGTTGCCCGAATAAAAAAAATAGGTTTTTTAGTAAAGTTGGATACAAATGGCTCCAACCCGAAAATATTAAAAAAACTTATCAATGATAAGCTGATAGATTATGTAGCTTTAGATATAAAAGCTCCTTTGCGCAAGGAGGCTTATGAAAGAGTTGTAGGGGTTACTGTAGATATTATAAAAATAATAGAGTCAAAAGATATTTTATTAGGGTCAAGAATAGATTATGAATTCCGGACAACCGTCGTTCCAGGTATTATATGCCCTGGTGATATAGCTGAGATAGCTAAATCAATAAGTCATGCAAAAAAATATTGCATTCAGCAATTTTTGCCTAAAGATACGCTAGATCCATTCTTTTTAAAAACCCAGCCGTATAGTTTAAAAGAACTCAATAAACTTGCTTTGATAGCTTATCAACACCTTCCTAATGTAGTAATCAGAAAAAATTGATCAAAATTTTTTCATAATCCCTTTAAAGATGCTTGACATCAGTTAACACTTAACGATATAATAATTTATATAGTAGTATATATATTATTATAAGGGGATTGTATGCCTGAGAGATTTGAAGAGGACATGGATCTGCTGTCTATCATACGGATACTACGTAAACGTTTTCTTCTTATTGTTATAGTTATTATTCCTGTAACTGTGGTATCTTTTGTATATCTTGATGAAGGAACCCCGGTATACAAGAGCTCTGCAAAGGTATCTGTTGGTCCGGAGGTCTTTGAAGTTCATACTAGGGATGGCAACATTGTAAAACAGTCATATTCGATTTCACATGAGATAGAACTATTTAATAGCTCTGCTGTTGCTCAAAAGGCCACAGAGGTCCTAAAGGAAAAATATGGGTATAAGTATCCTCTAGAAAGATTAATATCGCAGGTATCAGGTTCATATAAAATATCTCGCCCGAAGGGGAGTGCGAGTGAAATTGTTATATCTTCAGTATCAAAAGAGCCCAAACGAGCATATGATACAGTCCGAGCGGTTATAGATGGGTACTTAAAGCACAAGAAAGAAGTAGAAAGTAAATTTTTTGAAGATACATATAAGGCGTTTGAAGATCAGCTAGATGTGGCGCGGGATAGTTTACATGCTTCTGAGTTAAAACTTACAGAATACATAGTTAATAATAAAGATATCGCCTTAGCTATAAAAGATTATGATACGGAAAAAGATGGGGCAGATACAAGAACATTACGCGTATCAGGAATAAACGACAAGTACCTAAAGATAAAATCTGAGATTTTAAATCGGGAGAGTTTTCTCAGTAATATAGAAGAGCTGGCCAAGGCCGATAAGCTGGTAGCGCTCTCCGTTATTAGTAAAGGGTACCCAGAGCTAGCGAATATTGAATTAAAAAACACGCTTTTTGAGAAAGAGGAGGCTCTTAATAACCTTCTTCTGGTTAATGAGGAGATCCACCCCGAGGTAATGATGACCCGTGGAGCGCTTGAATCTGTCTGGAGAAAGATAGATAACGAGATAAACAGCGCTATAACGAGTATATCTATGGATCTATCTATGCTCAGAATCCAAGAGAAAGAGCTTTCAGGGCTTTTATCAGCAGGTTTGCAGAAGAGATTAGTTGAATATAATGCTATAAGGCGTGATGCCTATACAAAGAGTCTGCTTTATAATAATCTAGCCAAAAATCTAGAACAAGTTAAGATTGGCGAAAAGCTTAAGAGATATACAGAACTTAAGGTAATAGCTGAACCAAGATTGCCGCGCAAACCATTCAATAAGAATCTCCCTAAAAGAGTATTTACCTCTATAGCTATAGGATTATTTTGCAGTGGCGCATTAATATATTTATTAGAACTTCTTGATACGAGTATAAAGGATGTCGAAGCTTTAGAGAGGCTTATAGATATTCCGGTTTTGGCAATGATACCAAGGCATAGGATGGTCTCTCCAAGAAGATAGATAAATAGTTTCGTTTAGAAAAAAGTGAAAAATATATGCTGAGTAAAGATGTAGTCACATTTTATGATCCAACGTCACCTCTATCCGAAGCTGTTAAGTGTTTGCGTACAAACTTGCAATTTTTAATTAAGGATAAGCAAAACGATGTTATAGCTATAACTAGCGCGGCACCTAAGGAGGGCAAAAGTTTTGTTATAGCAAATCTAGCGGTAGCTACCGCTCAAGTCAATAAAAGAACACTTGTTATTGATTGTGATATGCGCAGACCCACTATACATAAACTTTTTGGGATTAAGTGCAAAGAGGGTCTTAGTGAAGTACTTCAGGCAAAGGAGAGGGATCTTGCGGAGGTCTCTATCTATGATAGCGGTGTTGAAAATTTAGCTATACTTCCATGTGGTTCCATACCGATAAATCCTGCAGAATTGTTGGAGACCGATGCCTTAGATAATTTATTAGCAATGGCTAGGGAAGAATTTGATGTTATATATATAGATACGCCCCCCGTATTATCTGTTGCTGATCCTATTATAATCTCAAAGAAAACAGCTGGTATAATTTTAGTTATTATGGCCCAGTCTACGATGGAGAAAGCAGCCTTAAGGGCATACGCGATGCTGAAGAAATCAGGGGCAAATTTATTAGGCACTGTTTTTAACAGAGTTGAAACCAGAGCGGTTGGAGGTTATTACAAATATTATGGGTATTATTATGGAAAAGAAAAAAGGTAAAAACAGGTTTAGTTGTTTTATCTTTATATTAATTGTTATTACATCTATGTTTTGTTGCAGGAACGCCTATGCAGTAGATAGCAAAGTTGATGACTCAAAAAAAGGCGATATAAAGATCGTGCGTGCAGGCGAGATAGTGCAGAAGGAGTGGACTATAGATGACTATCTTGTGGACAGAGGCGATGCTTTAGAAGTATCAGTGTGGCAGATAGATGAGTTGCATAACATAGTCATAGTTAGGCCTGATGGGAGGATATCTTTCCCATTGATAGGAGATGTTTTTGTAGCAGGTCGTACGCTTTATGAGATAGCCGAAGACATAAAAGAGAAGCTTAAGACGTATATCAAGGAGCCGCAAGTCTCTGTTATAGTTAAGAGTTTTGGTGGAAAGAAAGTAGTCATTTTGGGTGAAGTTGGAAACCCAGGTATAATAAGGTTTACAGAACCGATACGCATGATGGAGGCCCTGGCATTATCTGGCGGATATGATGAATCAGCGGGCCTTAAGAATGTATTGATTATTAGGGGTGATATAGATAAATCTACAAATGTTATTGTTGTAAATGTTATGGCTATATTAAAGGGGGATCTACGAGAAAATATCTATCTTGAGAAGGATGATATAATATTCTTGCCCAGGAGCTTTATAGGAAACGTCGCTTATTATGTACGCCAGATCGCTCCATTGCTTGGCGCGGCGCAGCAGCATTATGATATAAAAAATCTTTATTATCAGCATAGGAAGAAAAATTATAGGAATACAAAAAGTTAATAATTTGGTTTCTGGGGTTGTAGCATAAAAAAATAGGTTAGGTTAATATGACAAACATAGTATATGCCATAAAAAGAAGATGGAAAATATTTACTATTTTATTGTTAATTTTTACCATACCATTTATCTGTTATATATATAGCAAACCCCTTGCTTATAAGGCGCAAGCGCAATTAGTATTCATGGGGAGAGAGGGCACATTTAGCCCTGAGCTTGAATCTCAAAGGATTAAAGAAGATAAATTTTTTAATAAGGCTGTCAGGGAGTTGATTAAGCCAGATAAGATCCAAGATGTGAAAGAAAAGTTAACGCTAGCCCAGCAGAAGCCAAATGTACTGTTGGTCGAACATATTTCAGGAAATCCAAAGCTTAGCCGAGATGTCGTTAATGCCCTCTCCTTTGCATTTGTTCAAGAGAAGCAGAGCGCCGAAAGAGATGAAAGAGCGAAATTGACAAAAGATCTTGACGCGAAAAAAAGTAATTTGTTAGAAATTCAGGACCGCGTAAAAACGAATAAAATGGATCTTGAAAAGCTTAAGGTTGACAGCAGACCTATTGATAGTGAGCGCATTGCGTTAGAAAAAAAATACGTCCAGTTTAAATCTAACAGAGCAGAACTCTTGAGAAAATATACTCAAAATCATCCCAACGTGATCGCGGAAAATGAAAAAATAGATAATCTTGAATCTAAGCTTACTAAAATACCGGATAACTCAGATCAGTATGCACAACTACAGGACGTGATCGAAAGAGATTCTGTTTTAATAAAGTCATTAGAGGAAAAATACGCTGATTCTAAGAGTGCGCTTGATGATATTGTCGAGGGTAGCTGGACTGTTGACCTTGCTCAAAAAGCGGAGTTGCCAAGTATGCCAATAGAAGATAATAAGTTTTTTATGTATAGCATAGTTGTATTATTATCTTTATCGGTTGCCTTGTTTCTGTCGTCTATCATAGAGGGCATGGATAAAACTATATATAATAAGGACGAGGCTCAATCAAAACTGAATGTACCGGTGCAAACGGTGATACCATTGTTCGCGCAATCACGCAAGAAGGGGCTTGATCGAAGAAACCCAGTTAGTAAGCTTAAGAACAGGTTAATAATAAATTATTCTAATGGGGCGTCACCTAGCGCATACTATGATGCATTGTATAACAGCTTGAAGTTAAAGATCACCTCGCCTAGAGGGGAAAAGAAGGTCATAATTAGTGGTATTAAGAATTGTGAGGGCGCTACTCTTACAGCTTGCAACTTAGCTCTCTGCGCGGCAAAAAATGGGAATAAGACACTTTTGATAGATGCTAATATCCGGCGGCCATCTTTGCATGCGGTTTTTGGCCTTGATCAAAATACATACGGATTGAGTGATATATTAGCTGGGTCTGTTTTAGCTAAAGAAGCGACAAAGAACCTAACAGATCTTTTGATCTCGGGGGCATTGAAGCTTGATGAGAATAAGTTAAAAGGTATGGATAATTTAAAGATCTTGTTATCAGGGTCTCATGTAACAGAAGCAACCGCCTTACTAACCAATAAAAAGTTATCCAGCCTTATAAAAGAACTGTCTCAGGGGTATGACTTTGTTATTATAGACACACCCTCACTATCAGATGGGCCTGAGGCATTAAACCTTATGCTGTTGGCTGATTCAGTATTTTTAGTAGCGAGGCGCTTAAAGTCAAAGTATCCATCAGCAAGAAATGCTATAACTAAGATAAATAATGTTAAAGCTCCGTTTGCGGGCTTAGTACTAAATGGGTAGGTAAGATATGTACGAGACATATTGGAAACTTAAGACAAAGCCGTTTGAAAATACGCCCGACCCAAAATTTTTTTATCATTCACCTAACCACGAAGAGGCTCTTATGCGTCTCTTCTATGTTATAAAAGAGCGTAAGGGTGCGGGCTTACTAACAGGTGAATATGGCAGCGGCAAGACTGTTCTTACGCGTTTTCTTGCCAGAGAGCTTTCTAAACAATCTGATAGTTATAATATCGCCTTAATAGTTAACCCGTCTTTGTCTGCTGAGGATTTTTTAAAGGAGATCATCTTTCAGATAAATGGACAAGAGTACGAAGGGTCTAAACTAAAAATTCTTCATGTGATTAATGATATTCTATACAGGTCTATGGAAGAGGGAAAAGACGTAATTGTCCTGGTTGATGAAGCGCAGATTATTGAAAAAGCTGAGATGTTCGAGGAGCTCAGGCTCTTATTAAATTTTCAACTTAATGATAGATTTTTACTTACGCTTATTCTTATTGGACAGCCTGAACTGCGGGAGAAGATAAACAGGATTCCGCAGCTTAAGCAGCGCATGGCTATATCCTATCATCTTAATGTATTAACGCCGGAGGAGACATCAAGATATGTTGAGCACAGATGTAAGGTGGCTGGTTCCCAGAGGCCACTCTTTACAGATGAGGCTATCGATGTTATTACGCAGAATTCCGGTGGTGTGCCGCGTAAGATAAATACATATTGTGAACTTGCTCTCATGCAGGGCATGCTGGATAAAAAAGAGGTTATACACAAAGATACCGCACTTGATGCGGTTGAGGATATCAACACATAGAAAGAGGATAATATTATGAGAATGGCTGATATTATAAAATCGAACGATACAATTCGAACCAAGAAAAAGAGATTTAGGTATCTGTTTACGCATCCTGCCGCGGCAAGTAAAGATCTCAATCTGGATAATGATGGTTGGCAAGAACCGGTTAAGTCAAAAGTAGTTGAGGATCTATATCGAAATTTTCTCAGAGAGATATCTCTAATATTTGATAGGGCGACAGTGGATTTTAATACATTGCCGCCTAAAGAGATAGTGGAGAATCTTGCCAAAGAGCTGGTTGATGAGCTGCTCTTTTGCGACGTAGATGTAATGGATTTTTTTATGAGAGGTAAAGATAATGATTATTTAAATAATCATTCAGTAAATGTTGCCCTCTTATCAGTTATGGTGGGGGTGTGGCTTCAGTATAATAAGCTGGATCTTACTCACCTGGCTATCGCTGCTATGCTCCATGATGTAGGCATGGTAAAGGTTCGAATTGTATCGTTCGATTTTATAAT
>JBHPDT010000036.1:0-18364 GCA_042577545.1 Candidatus Omnitrophota bacterium
AGCTGTAGCAGATAGGAAAGGCAGGTTTGAACTAGCCCATGAAGGTACTATACTCCTGGATGATATAGATTCGTTTTCATTAGATCTTCAGGTTAAGCTCTTAAGAGTGCTGCAGCAGAAGGAGCTTGAGCGCGTTGGAGATCATAAGACCATGAAAGTAGATGCTAGGATTTTGGCAACAACTAATCAGAATCTTGAGAAGGCTGTTGCTCAGAAGAAATTTAGGGAGGATCTATATTACAGGTTAAACGTGATCGCTATAACGGTTCCGCCTCTTCGCCAAAGGATCGATGATGTACCGCTTCTGGTTAACCATTTTATCAAGATATTCTCTGACGAGAACCATAAGCCTATAGAAGGTATCTCAGGAGAGACACTTCAGATACTTATGGATTATCACTGGCCGGGCAATATAAGAGAGCTTGAGAATATCATAGAGAGAGCGGTTATTCTGGATATGGATGGCGTAATTGACACTGATGATCTCCCTGAGGTGTTGCAGAATCGAGTTGAATCATTTACTCAGGATATAATCAGCATTGATAAGGCAAATAACTCCCTGAAGGATGCCTTGCAGGAGCCTGAGAAGGTGCATATACTTCGTGTTCTTGAGGAGGTTGGCTGGAACAAGAAGAAAGCGGCTATTATGCTTGGAGTCAACCGAACGACTCTTTATAATAAATTACGGCGTTATAACCTACTTTCCCCAGCAGCTAGTCAGAAGCAATCAGTCTAACACTCATAAAAATTATAATGCACCGCGAAGAGATAAAACTAATAGACATAGCAAATGTCGAAGAATGGCAGTCTATCCAAGACCAGCTTTCAGATGTCATGGATGTGACCCTGCGCACATTTTCCCCCTCTGGTGAACTGATCTCAAAGACAAGCCGTCCAAATCGCGTCTGTGATGAGATCTTCCCGAATATCTGCAAGAACTCTGACATGGTTACCCAGTGTCTTATCCATTCACGAGCTGAGAATTTAAGAAAGATAAAGAAGGTTACCTGCCTGAAGTGTCCTTTTGGCCTTGAGGTTTTTGTGATCCCCTTAAACGCTGTTGGGGATAAGATCATCGCTTATATCATTCTTGGCCCTATTATTCTTAAGAGTAGAAAAACTATAGAAGAGTGCGCCAAAGAAGCTGAGCATCGTGGAATGAATGTTGATATTGAGGAGCTCCATGACGCGCTGATAGAGTTAAGCCTTTTCTCATACAGCAAAGCGAATTCTGTAGTTAAGCTGGTAAGTGATATCTTTTTACATCTGGCCCAGAGCGGCTATCATAAGATGCGCTTAGGCGTAATTAAGCCAGAGGTTATCGAGCTCGACCCTCTCTTCTCGAGGTATTACGAGGAGAAGATCCTGACATCTCTTTTAAAAACATGTACATATATGCTTAGCGCGGATTCAGGATCTATTATGACTTTGGATAAGAGATCCGAGCGCCTGCATATTAAGGTCTCATCTGATATAGATGATGATATTGCTAAAAAAACAGATATCGCTTTGGGTGAGGGCATAGCCGGAGTAGCTGCTAAGAGCGACGAACCTATTATATTGCCTAAGGATGAGGTTAGGGCTGGTCTATCGAATATGATGAAGAGGCGGTATATTAAGTCGTCCATGGTTGTGCCATTTAAGAGAAGCGATTCATTCGATGTTTACGGCGTTATAAATCTTAATATTGTGCGAAAAGAGAAAGAATTCTCCTCAAAGGACATCGCTGTTGTTAAAGAACTTATTAACATGGCAAGTGTCGCGTTGATTCCTATCAAAGAGGCCATTGAATCCGATTCCTCAGAATAAACCTAATATTCTACTCTGAACTAAACAGCTTGACATAACTTTCATTGTACGATAGTATACATAACACCCTAATTAACCCTAAAGAAAGGATCTAATATGGATTTCGATAAGAATCCGTTTGGGAGTTTCAAGCCAGAAGATATTATTAATGTAGGTAAAAAGAGGTTGCCGGATATAAACAAATTTCTTCCTGTTATTGTAATCGTGGGCATATTAGTCATAGCTGCCTTATCAAGTTTTTACTCAATAGGCCCAAATGAGGTCGGTGTTGTAAGGCGCTTCGGCAGGCATGTGCGCACAACTAACCCAGGACTTCATTTTAAGCTCCCGCTGGGAATCGAAAAGGTAGATCCTGTTAAAGTATCGTTTGTATTTAAAGAGGAGTTTGGCTTTAGGACTGTAAAACCGGGCGTTGTTACTCATTACTCCTCAAAGGACTATTTTGAAGAATCACTCATGTTGACAGGCGACTTAAATGTAATAATTGTTGAGTGGATTGTGCAGTTTAAGATAAAGGATCCTGAGAAGCTCCTATTTAATATTCGGGCGCCTCGTGAGACTATAAGATTTATCTCGCAGGCTGTTATGAGACAGGTAGTGGGTGATCATTCAGTAAGCGAGGTTTTAACAACGCGCAGAGTGGAGATTAATATAGCTGTGCAGGAGCAGCTCCAGAGCATATTGGATAGTTATGACAGCGGAATACAGGTCGTTACTGTCAAACTGCAGGATGTAAATCCGCCCGATCCCGTTAAGCCATCATTTAATGAGGTAAACGAGGCAAAGCAGGAGAAGGAGAAGGTTATAAACCAGGCATGGGAGGCTTATAACAAGGCCATACCGACCGCTCGCGGAACAGCTGAGAAGACTATAAAGGAATCCGAAGGATATGCTGTAAAGAGAATCAATAAATCTAAAGGTGATGCCGCGAAGTTTCTTGCTACATGGAACGCCTATAAGGACGCTAAGGATGTAACAAGAAAGCGCTTATATCTTGAAACTATGAAGGAGATTATGCCAAGGGCAGGCACAAAGTATATTATCGACCCAAACCAGAGGGGGATACTGCCTCTTCTTAACTTAAGCGCAAAAGAGGATATCCAATGAATAAACCACTAATAGCCATCAGTATTATTATAGGTATAACGGTTGCCTTGTTTGCCAGCGGAGCGTTATATACGATCGATGAGACTCAGCAGGTTGTCATTACTCAGTTTGGTGAGCCGATAGGCTCCGCTATTACAAAAGCCGGCCTCCATTTAAAAATACCTTTTATCAGGGTTGCTAACTATTTTGAGAAGAGAGTGCTCCAGTGGGATGGCAGTCCAAACACGATACCGACCAGAGATAAGAGGTATATATATGTCGATACTACCGCGCGTTGGAAAATTAGCGATCCGTTGAAATTCTTACAATCCGTTGGCAGTGAGAATGGAGCGCACGCCCGCCTGGACGATATTATAGATTCAGCAACACGAGATAGTATAACAAATCACGCGCTTGTTGAGGTGGTTCGAAATACCAATCGCTTGACGGAGGCGGCAGATGCCTCGAAAGAAGCTTCAGATGATGCTGTGATGTTTTCTGGTGAGCAGCTCGAAAGGATATCGGTTGGGCGCGAGACTTTGACGCGTGGCATACTTACTGAGGCCCAAAAGATAGTTCCTCAGTATGGGATCAAGCTTATCGATGTTCGTATTAAGAGGATCAACTATGTTCCAGCAGTTCAAAGGAAGGTATTTGATCGAATGATCTCTGAGAGAAAGCGCGCAGCCGAGCAATACCGTTCAGAAGGTCAAGGTAAAAGAGCGGAGATAGAAGGACAGATGGAGAAGGAGCTTAACGAGATTACCTCAGAGGCATATAAGGTGGCCCAGGAGATTAAGGGTAATGCAGATGCGGAGGCTATTAAGATTTACGCCGATGCTTACAATAAAGACGCTGAATTTTACTCGTTTGTCCAGACATTAGAGACATATAAGACCACTGTTGATCAGGATACAAGGCTGATATTAAGTACCGACAGCGAGTACTTCAAATATCTTGAAAAAGGTGACAGCCTGCACTAAAGTCCATTCAAGCTCGAACCTTGAGCGCGCCTGCCCGCCTACGGCGGAACCACCTGCGCTCAAGGTTCGAGCTTAATCGATATTTAACGGAAAATTGCTTGTAAATTTGTGGCGCATGACATAAAATATAATATGTCGTGCGCTTTGTGTTTAAAATGGGTTATTATATGAAATTTAGTATACTAAAACTTACATTAATATTCACGTTAGGGGTTTTTTTCTTCTCATATTCTGCTTATGCGGAGCTGCTTGAGCTTAAAGATGGTGAGAAGATAGATTGTGATATTATAAAGGAAACAGATCATTATATTGTTGTTAAGAGTGATTACAAGACAAGAATTATCATGAATGAAGAGATAGCTCTAAGGCACGAGGATAATGAGATTGCGCCTAAGGAGATTGCTTTAGAGGATTCTTCCCAAATGCCTGTCGAAGTTGATGATGCCCCTGCTGTGAGAGTTAGAATTACCACTCCTAACGATAAGTAATATGTCATGAAAAAATTTACATATACCTGGAAGATTAAAGAAGATCAGTATAAAGGCGAGTTTAAGTGCGCTAATAAAGATGCCTTGCTGGTTCATATTAAGGACTCTGGCGGTGAACTTGTTGAGATACTATATGAGTCGGATTTGCCTGATAAGCCAGATGAATCGAGTGACAAAACTTTAAGCAATAGTAGGCAGGGCTCGGCCTTTATATCAGAGATACCTGAGGCGAAGAATAAGGATGAGCAGGCTTATGTGAGAAAGATGCGCTTTATAAGTCTTTCTGTCTGGGCTGTCGCTATTCTGCTATTTGTTGGCTTATATACTGGGTATCAAGCCATGACCCCTAAGAGCAAGTCCGATCTTATAGATAGTAAGAGCGCGCAAGAATATAGTCTTTACGAGACAAAAGAGAAGGGAAATTACGAATATTATGCTGGCTCTCCTCAAAAGAGAAGATCCGCCGTAGTTGTTCAAGAGGGCGTTACCATAAAGACATGGCTGATGATATTTGGAACAGCAGCGGCGCCGGCTTTTCTGTTCTTGATTATACATGGGATTGGCGGCGGGGGGCTATTGCCAGATAGCATGGAGAGCGCTGTTATCAAGCTATGTGTAGGTGTTATATCTACAGCGGTATGGCTTTTTTTATACTATATATTTAATGTATCATTATTTTTGATCTTTATCCCAATTACCATATTTGCTTTTTTTTATACATCTATATTCAGATATGTAAGGAATTTCTATGATCGCAAATATGGAAAACCGCGCACAAGCGCCAACTGGATCTGTAGAAAGTGCGGCGCCGAGAATCATGTGATAGATTCGGCTTGCGAAAAATGCAATGCTTTAAGGCTTGACTGATACAATTAAATCCGTTATTATATGCGGTATTGTTTATAGAGGAAATAGTGGTGGCTAAGAAGATAACATGTCTTTATGGAAAGAAATCAGTGCTTGAACGTCTGGTAGTGGACCCAGGCAGTATTAAGGGTATCTTTGTCCGTGAGAACTTTAATGACTCTCATATATTGAATGAGATCAAAAAGAGGAATGTGCCCTCGCGAACCGCTTCTGAAAAGGAGCTGATTAGAATTAAGAGGGCGGATAGAGTTCAAGGTATAGTTGCTGAAGTTAACAGATTTGAGTATGTTGATTTCGATGATCTCATTAACGAGCCCAACCAGAGTAAGCGTTCTCTTGTTTTTCTGGATGGTGTAAATGATCCACATAATCTAGGTTCGATCATTAGGATCACAGCTTGTATAGGTAATTTCGCGATAGTTATACCAAAACATGAGTCAGCGCAGGTTAATGATACGGTCATACATGTTGCTTCAGGTGGTGAGAACTACACACCTGTAGCAACGGTGAATAATATAGCCACTGCCCTAATTAAGGCAAAGAGCTCCGGTTATTGGGCGGCAGGCGCTGTTGTTGAGGGTGGCGACGAGATAGGAAAGGCCAAGATACCATTTCCGGTTGCTTGTGTCTTAGGGTCGGAAGGTAAGGGCATAGGCCACGCTGTTAGCAAACAGCTGGATATAAAGATAACCCTTCCTATGCGGGGAGCTCAATTATCATTTAACGTTGCTATGGCCTGCGCTATTATATGCCATGAGATAGATAAGCAGAGGCCTAGGTGAGGAATCGGTAAATTTGTATATTGATTCCTCATCCTGAGGACCCGAGCCATAAACCACTTTGAGTTTATGGTAAACTCCGCGAGGGGGACGAAGGATCCCAAATGGCTAATAAAAAAGAGAGTAATTTAATCCAACTCATATCAGAAGCAGGGATGCTTAAACGTGTTAAGCGTTCCGGATGGTGGGTTCTTGGTATTAAAGATTCTGAGTCTGTAGCAGACCATAGTTTCAGATGCGCTGTAATAGGCTATGTTCTTTCAAAGATGGAAAAAGCGCAGCCATACAAAGCGCTTCTCATGACGCTATTTAATGACTTGCATGAGGCCCGTATCAACGATCTTCATAAGATGTCACAGAGATACATAGATCTACAGAAGTCAGAAGACAAGGCCTTTAAAGAGCAGATCTCATCTCTTTCAGATGGAATGCGTGAAGAGCTATCCGACATGCACAAAGAGTACCGGGCGCAGAAGACAAAGGCGAGTATCATAGCCCGTGATGCCGATATATTAGAATGTCTGATACAGGCAAAAGAGTATGAGGAGCACGGCTTTAAAGAGGCGATAAAGTTTACAAGAAAGGCCCCGAGTTTCTTGAAGACAAAGAGCGCGAAGAAACTATGGCAGAGCGCCAAGACTAGTAAGATAAATAGCTGGTGGGAGAAGTTAAGCGATTTTAAACGCTAATACTTGAGATGAGTATATGAGTGAAATAAAAACAAAATCCATAAGAGACCTTGAGGCAAAACTGCAGGAGACAGACGATAATCCTATGAGGCACAGGGTTCTTGAGAGCGCCAAGAGTTTTAAAACATCGTGGATAGAGTTAGGTCAGACACTCTACTCAGTGTGGAAGGATAAGCTTTATAAAGAGTGGGGATATAATAAGTTTGATACATATGTATCAAAAGAGATTGGTATACGCAAGCAGACCGCGCTTAAGCTGTTACGCTCATATTTTTTTCTTGAAAAAGAGGAACCACGCTATCTTAGAAGAGATTTTAACGACGAAGCTCAGCCCGCTAAAGTACCATCTTATGAATCTGTTAATGTTCTTCGCTTAGCAAAGAATAAGAAGGATATTGATAAACAGGATTACGCCCAGATAAGAAGAAAGGTTCTTGATGAGGCAAGGGATCACCAGGCTGTTAGAAAAGACCTGACATCTATGATCAGGGAGCGTGATGAGCTCCTGCCTGAGGAGGCGTGGCAGAAGAAGAAGATAGCGCTTATTAAGCGGCTCTTAACAACACTTAGAACAATAAGATCAGAGATCAAGGCAGCGAAAATCCTGCCCGTGAAGATAGTAACTGACACGGACAAGCTGATCGATCAGCTTGAAGCAGAAGTTGAGTAGCCAGCATAGCTGGAGTAACCAGAAACCAGAAGACACCAGAGCATTTGAGTTACCAGAAACCAGAAAAAACATGTTATTAACCTGATCTGGTTACTGGCAACTGGTTACTGGTTTCTCAAGTATACTGGTTACAGGTTACTGGTTTCTAAACGTGTTATTATTGATTAATAACAAAAGGAAGGGGTAAAGCATGCCGTATGACAGCAGCTTGGATGAGAAAGTTTTCTCAAAATCTTTTGAACATGAGACAGGCCGACTTACAGTGAGTATCTTCTCCTATAATGGAGGTCAACAGAAACTGCAGATCAGCAGGGAGAACAGAGATAAGACCGGCGATTTTAAATTCGCGAAACTTGGCCGTTTAAATAAGGATGAGATCGATTCTCTACTGCCTATGATAAATGAAGCTATGGAGAAGATGGACTAATCTATGTTTGGAGGTGCTAAATGGCTAATGTCTATTTAAGCCCAGAGGGATTTGAAAAACTTAAGAATGAGCTTGATCATCTTAAGACCGTTAGAAGGAGAGAACTTTCTGGAGAGATAGGCCGCGCAAGAGAATTAGGCGATATAAGCGAGAATGCTGAATATCACGCGGCCAAGGAAGCCCAAGGGCTCAATGAGAAACGCATCGCTGAACTAGAAGAGAAACTAGGCAGCGCTCAGCTTATTGATGAGGCCAATATCTCCAAAGACGAGGCATTAATAGGCGCCACAGTAAAGGTGAAGGATCTAAACAGTAGCGAGGAGGAGAGCTATACGCTTGTCTCAGAGATTGAGGCGGATTTTGCGCAAGGCAAGATCTCTGTAGCTTCACCAGTAGGCAAGGCGCTCTTAGGCCACAAGAAGGACGATATTGTCGAGGTTGACGTTCCAGCTGGCCTCTTAAAATACAAGATAATTAGTATTTCTCGGTAACTGTTGCAGCAGCAAATAGGGTAATTGTAAGTTGCATATAAGTAGCGCACCCTTTAAGGTGCGCTACTTATTCTTTTACTTGATTTTTTCTGTATACTTAGTATAATATAATAACAATTATGAAAGGGGTTGATTTAAGTGCCAAGAAAAATAGAGTTAAAAAAAGTACGCAATATCGGTATTATGGCTCATATAGATGCCGGAAAAACCACGCTAACTGAGAGAGTTCTCTTTTATACAGGGCGTTCACATAAGCTTGGAGAGGTGCACGAAGGCGAGGCGCAGATGGACTGGATGAAACAGGAGCAGGAGAGAGGGATTACTATAACGTCTGCCGCGACAACCTGTCAGTGGAAAGATCACAGGATAAATATAATTGATACACCAGGCCATGTAGATTTTACCGTTGAGGTTGAGAGAAGCCTTAGAATATTAGACGGCGCTGTTGCTATATTCTGCGCTGTTGGCGGAGTAGAGCCGCAATCTGAGACAGTATGGCACCAGTCTAATAAATACGAGGTGCCTAAACTTGCCTTTGTTAATAAGATGGATCGTGTTGGCGCTGATTTTTTCAGCGTTATCAAGAACATAGAGGACGATCTTGGAGCAAATGTAATCCCTCTTCAGATTCCTATAGGCGCGGAAGAGAACTTTAAGGGTATAATTGATCTTATGGAGATGAAGGCATATGTATATGAAGATGACTCACTTGGAAAGAACTTCAGTATCCAGGAGATACCCGATGATTATAAGGTGTTGGCTAAAGAGTATCACCATATCATGGTTGAGAAGGCGGTTGAGCTAGATGATTCACTGATGGAAAAGTATCTTGAATCTGAAGATAAGATCAGCCAGGAAGAGCTTATGCGGGCTATCCGCATAGGAACAATTACAAATAAGATTGTTCCAGCGCTCTGTGGAGCCGCGTTTAAGAATAAGGGTGTGCAGAAACTGCTTGATGCTGTGAATAATTACCTACCGTCACCTTTAGATATTCCGGAGATCTCCGGGCATGAACCGGATAATCCTGAAAATATCAAAACAAGAAGACCTGATGATAATGAGCCATTCTCCGCGGTGGCGTTTAAAGTTCAAACAGATCCCCACATGGGAAAGCTGGTGTATTTTAGGGTATACTCAGGAATGCTTAAGGCAGGCACCTATGTCTATAACTCGACACATGACAAAAAACAACGGGTCGGACGCATCCTCCAGATGCACGCCAATGATAGAGAGATAAGAGAGGATATTTTTGCTGGTGATATCGCGGCTGCGGTAGGCTTAGATCATACTGTGACAGGGGATACGCTTTGCGATGAAGATCACCCTATTGTGCTTGAGGCTATGGAGTTTCCGGCGCCGGTTATGTCTTTAAGCATAAAGCCCCAGTCCAGACCAGACCAGGATAAGCTTGGCAAGGGTTTAATGAGATTGGCTGAAGAAGATCCAACTTTTATTGTGGCGACTGACAGGGAGACCGACGAAGTTATCTTATCAGGCATGGGTGAACTGCATCTTGATATAATCGTAGATCGGCTAAAACATGAGTTTAAGGTAGATGCTGTTGTGGGGCAGCCGAAGGTTGCTTATAAAGAGACTATCATAAAGGAGTCTTCAGCAAATTACAAACATTCCAAGCAGACAGGCGGTAGGGGGCAATATGGCCATGTTGTTATTAATATCCTTCCGACAGAAGCTGGAGTTGGGTTTGAATTTGATAATAAGATAAAAGGCGGTGATATACCAAGAGAGTATATACCCGCGGTTGAGAAAGGTATAATCGCGGCAATGCTCAAGGGCGTATACGCTGGTTATCAGGTTGTCGATGTTAAAGTTGAGCTTCTTGATGGTTCATATCATGAGGTTGACTCATCTGAGATGGCGTTTAAGATAGCTGGCGGTGAAGCTTTCAAAGAGGCGTTCAGGAAAGCGGCGCCTGTTCTACTCGAACCTTATATGTCTGTTGAGATAACCACCCCTGAGGAGTTTATGGGAAGCATCGTTGGCGATGTCTGTTCTCGCAGAGGTAGAGTATTAGGCATGGAAGTAAAGGGCAAGCAGCAAGTTATATCCGCGGAAGCCCCGCTTTCTGAGATGTTTGGTTACGCTACAGCGCTTAGGTCTTTAAGCAGTGGCCGCGCCAACTATAGCATGCACTTTGAAAAATATCAGCAGGTACCTTTTTCTATTGCGGAAAAAATAGTTGAGGAGAATAATGAAGAAAAAAAATCCTAATGAAGTAAAGAAGCCGAATAAGGTAACAAAAAAATGGAGAGGGGTAGAGGAGATGAAGAAGTATCTTGTACCAGGGGTAATTGTATTAACGGTTCTGATAATACTGGCGGTTATTCTACCTTGCGTGGGTAAGAAATTTTGTACTTCTTCTTTGCGATCTAACGCGACGCTTGATGTAATACACAATAGAAAGAGTGTCAGGTCATATATTGATAAGCCGGTAACTGAACAAGATCTAAATACTCTGCTTAAGGCTGGAATGGCGGCTCCAACCGCTGTTGATAAGAGGCCCTGGGCATTTGTTGCGATCACAGATAAAGAGGTGCTAGCTGGGTTAGCCAATGGCTTACCATATGGAAGAATGCTAAATACCGCTGGAGCGGCGATCGTAGTCTGCGGTGTTCTGGATAAGGCTCTTCCTGGTGTTGCTAGAGAGTTTTGGATTCAGGATTGCTCAGCAGCGACTGAAAACATTCTTTTGGCAGCGGAGTCACTGAAGTTAGGGGCTGTCTGGATCGGAGTTTATCCTATAGCAGGTAATATTCATCATGTGCGAACAACCCTTAGTATGCCGGAAGATGTAATTCCTTTAAATATACTATCCATTGGCTACCCAACTGGCGATGAGAAACCAAAGGATAAGTTTGATGAGGCGAATATTCACTGGGATAAGTGGTAATTGTGCGAAACAATGGCGCGGTGATCGGTGTTCGGTTTACGGTGTTCGTTGAAAAACCGTATACGGATAACCGAAAACCGAACATGATGTTTCATGAAGAAGCGGTGTACGCTGACCGTAAACCGTAAACCGTAAACCGTTAACCTAGAACCGTAAACCGTTCTTTTGGACAGGAGAGATCATGAAATTCTTTATTATTTTAGTTATCTGTGCGATGCTGGTAGGAGTTAGCACGAACTCATATGCAGGTAACAAGTGGACTGGACTTATTGAGGAATCAGGCAAGGTATTGGATGAGATACAGCAGATGCCAGATCAGTCTATTCCCGAGGATCTTTTAAGGGGGTGTTCAGCGATAGCGGTATTTCCAAATACCCTTTCAGGTGGTTTTGTAATAGGTGGAAAATATGGTCAAGGCGTAATGATGGTACGTGATGGAAAGAATGACTGGTCCGCGCCAGCGGTCTTTACTATAGCAGGCGGTAGCATAGGATGGCAGATAGGTGGACAGGCAACCGATTTTGTCTTGCTGATCATGAATAAAAGAAGTGTAGATGGCATTTTGCAGGGCAAGTTTAAGCTCGGCGCTGATGCAGCGGTTGCCGCTGGTCCTGTTGGCAGAGCTGCTGAGGCATCAACAGATATTCAACTTAAGGGCGGCATTCTTTCTTATTCAAGAAGCAGGGGTCTTTTTGCAGGCGTTAAATTAGAAGGTGCGGTAATAGCCGAGCACAAAGATGGCAATAATATCCTTTACGGCAGTAACCTTTCCGCGCGGGAGATACTAATTGATATGAAGGCCAAGATGCCAAAGTCAGCAAAGGATATGCGCTCCCTGCTTAAGAAATACCCGAGTAATAAGTAGTTATAGTTTATTGTTGAAGGAGATTTGATATGATAAGATCGGGTAATCCCGCTCTTCGCCACAACGCATTTAATGTTCCACAATCCTATGATTCTGAAAACGCGATGACAATACAGGGAACTGTCAATAAGACATTCTTTCTGCTCTTTCTGTGTGTATTGAGCGCTAGCTGGGTGTGGGGAAGGATGCAATTGGGTATAGCGCTTTTAATACCAGCAGCTATAGTTGGGTTCATTGTTGGGCTTGTTACTGTTTTTAATAAGAGGTGGGCAGGAATTACAGCGCCTATCTACGCGCTAGTTGAAGGCGTTGTAGTTGGGGCAATATCATCTTACTTTGAAAAAACCTACCCGGGTATCGTAATACAAGCTGTATCTTTAACATTTGGTACTTTATTCTGCCTTCTTTTGGCTTACAAGTCGCGATTGATTAAGGTTACTGAAAATTTTAAGCTTGGAGTGGTTGCGGCAACCGGCAGCGTGATGATGATATACGCGGTAAACCTGATTCTCTCTTTTTTTGGAATTAGGATACCCTTTATTCATGAGAGCGGTATAATCGGCATAGGTTTTAGTCTAGTAGTTATAGTTATCGCCTCCCTTAATCTTGTACTAGATTTTGATTTTATTGAGAAAGGCGCTGAGAATGGCGCCCCTCGATATTTAGAGTGGTATGGAGCCTTCGGG
Source organism: Candidatus Omnitrophota bacterium (assembly GCA_042577545.1). GTDB lineage: Bacteria > Omnitrophota > Gorgyraeia > JABMRG01 > JABMRG01 > JBHPDT01. The sequence continues at coordinate 12,755 of JBHPDT010000036.1, forward strand.
CTAATGGTTACGCTCATATGGCTATATCTTGAAATTTTAAGGTTACTTGCGAAGCTAAGGAGGCGTTGAGATCTATTTTATGTTATGCCTTGTGAAAGGAGATCTGATATGAGAATCGGGAGAGAGACTAACGGAGCGATAATTGACAGAGGAAAAACTTATATTGAGAGCAACCAGTACGATAAAGCGCTTGCTGAGTTTAAGAAGGTGACCGAGAGAGAGCCAAAAAATACAGACGCGCTTAAAGGTATAGGTGTCTGCCTTGCTTCAAAAGGAGATTACGAGCCGGCTATAACCTATTTTGTGCAATGCATTGAGATATTGCCGGATGATAATGAGGCGAGGTTTGATCTTGCTCTGGCGTATGCTTCATCTGGTGAACAGCGAAAAGCTATCTCGATATTTGATAAGGTTATCGAGAACGACCCATTCGATATTGAGGCTCATAAATGTATGGGAATTGCCCATACTACCTTGGGTGAGCATAATCAGGCCATTAGGGCATTTCAACGCGTGATATCTATAGATAGAGAGGATGCGACCGCATATTTTAACCTTGGCGTCTCATCCAATTATATGAAAAAATACGATAATGCCTTGATGCACTTTGAACACGCGAAGAAGCTTTTTAAGAAGAGCGGTGATTTAGATAAGGTTGCTGCCATAGATAGAGAGATAGGGCATATTTCTGAGGCGCAAGAGAGCGCATCAAAAGAATTAGTCGATGGTAACAACCAGTAACATATATGCTATATTTTATTCACAATCGTAGGTCACACTTAAGCGTGACCTACTTTTTAAAAATGGAGATTGCATGAAGCTATCCCGTCCGTTAATAACATTAGATCTTGAGGCAACCGGCACCTGGATCGAGAAGGATAAGATCGTTGAGGTAGGAATGATAAGGTCTATGCCTGATGGATCTCGCCTGGATTATGTAAAGAGAGTTAACCCCGGGATTTCAATTCCGGAGGTTGTAAGCAAGATAATCGGTATAAAAGATGAAGATGTAAAAGATGCTCCGAGTTTTAGAGACTTGGCTCAGGAGATATTAGATTTTATAGGTGATGCTGATATTGCCGGATTTAATGTAGAGAGGTTTGATCTTCCTCTTCTTGAGCGCGAAATATCAGATGCTGGTCTTATATTTGAATGGAAGAGCAGGACCATGTATGACGCGCAGAAGGTATTTCACATTCATGAGAAGAGAGATTTGACAGCAGCTTATCAGTTCTATTGTGGTAAGGAGCTTCATAACGCCCACACAGCATTAGGTGACGCTGAGGCCACGCTTGAGATTATTCGCCAGCAGGTAGGCAGATATGGTAAAGGTGATGATAATGTAGAGTCTTTACAAGATTTTGATTATGAGAGGTCTTCTAGCTTTTATGATAAGGACAGGAGATTCTGCTGGTGGAATGGCGAGCTCTATCCTATGTTTGGCAAGCACGCAAAACGCGCAAGTCTCAAAGAGATGGTAAAAAAGGATAGACGTTATCTTGAATGGATGTTAAGCAAGGACTTCAGCCCTGAAGTTCAGCAGCTTATAGCGGATGCGCTAAATGGAAAGTTTCCTAAGCAGCAATCAGGTACGAAGAGTGAAAAATAAGATAGACTATAATCAGGAGCTTAACCCGCAGCAGCTTAAGGCTGTAAAATCGAAAGAAGGTCCACATCTTGTAATAGCGGGAGCTGGTAGTGGGAAGACGCGTATCCTTGTCTACCGCGTTGCCTATCTTGTTGAGCATGGGGTAAGCCCTGATGAGATTCTACTCTTAACCTTTACCAGAAGAGCTGCCCAGGAGATGCTCCTGCGCGCTACATCATTACTTGATGATCGCTGTCAAAGGGTGTCAGGTGGCACATTTCATAGTTTTTCTAATCTGATTCTTCGCCAATATGGGGAAGAGATAGGCCTTCCAAAGAATTTTACAATTATGGATGAGTCCGACGCTCAAGGTGTATTAGCTAATATACGAAAGAACCTTGGATTTTCAGGCGCTCAGAGACGATTCCCGCGAAAGAGAGCGCTTCTAAATATAATCTCAAAATGTGTAAATAAGTCCCAAGAACTTACTCGGGTTATTGATGAGGAGTATCCGCATTTCCTTGAGTATGCTTATCAGATCGAGCAGGTAAGAGATGAGTATACCAGCTATAAGCAGAAGAACTATACGCTTGATTTTGATGACCTCTTAGTCTATCTTCGTAATCTCTTATCTACAAGGCAGGATATATGTGAAAGCCTAGCGCGGCGATACAGGTATGTTATGGTGGATGAATATCAAGATACCAATAAATTGCAGGCTGAGATACTCTATCTGCTTTGTACCCACCACAACAACATAATGGTTGTTGGTGATGATTCACAAAGCATATACTCTTTTCGCGGCGCTAATTTTAAAAACATAATAGATTTTCCAAAGGTCTATAAGGATGCTAAGGTTGTAATGCTTGAGGAGAACTACCGCTCAGTGCAGCCGATATTAGATCTTACTAATGAGGTTATAAAATCAGCTGCTGAAAAATTTGAGAAGAAGCTCTTTACGCGGAGGAAGAGCAAGAAGATCCCGGTGTTTATAGACGCGAAAAATGAGAATGGCCAATCTAAGTATGTGGTAAATAAGATACGAGAGCTCGTTTCAGATGGGATTGAGCCCGGGGAGATAGCTGTTCTTTTTCGCGCTGGATGGCATTCCAACGACCTTGAGATTCAGCTTGCTTCAAATAATATTAAGTTTCAGAAATATGGGGGCAGAAAGTTTGTTGAAGCCGCGCATGTTAAAGATCTCGTATCACACCTTAGAATTATACAAAACCCATCTGATGAGTTAAGCTGGCTACGGGCGCTGATGCTCATTCGAAATATAGGTCATAAGTCAGCCACAGGTATCTATAATAAGATCAAGGAGACAAAGAAAAGATTTTTAGATGATGAAAAATTATTTAAGAAGAAGATGGGGCTTAGCAGGCTTATGGAGCTTTTAAAGAGAGTGGATCCGAAAAAGCAACCCCTCTTAGATATTGTTAAGGTTATGAATGAGTACTACCAGCCGCTTCTTAAGGACAATTACGATGATTATCACAGAAGAATGAGTGACATGGAGTCGCTAGAGAGGATAGCGTCCAGATATAGTGACCTCGAGCAATTTTTAACTGATATGGCTATTGAACCACCTGAGGTAAGCATGATCGATACCCCTAGACGAGGTCACGATAAGTCTAAGCTCGTGCTTTCTACTATACATTCAGCGAAGGGGCTTGAGTGGCATACTGTGTTTATAATTTATGTAGCGGAAGGGCATATACCCTCTTACCAATCGTTCGATAATGATGAAGCCATAGAAGAGGAGCGTAGACTCCTCTATGTTGCCATGACTCGCGCCAAGGAAAACCTATTTATGCTAAAACCCGCCATAGATACATCAGGTAGAAATTTTATGAATCTTGATGGATCCCTATTTACTCAAATATCCCGCTTCCTCCATGAAAGAGATCTAATCCGCGACTTTGTTGATATCGCATATCAGGATGAGCCTGATGAGTATGCATATATTGACGTTTAACGAAATTCTAACATCGTATACTAAATGATTAGCGAACCTAAAAAAAAAGAACTTCAAAACAAGATGAGTTCGCTTGGTATCAGAGAATCTGATATCTTAGAGAAATTCGTTCGATCTAGCAAGAGTGGCGGCCAAAAGGTAAACAAGACCTCGAGTTGTGTATATTTAAAACATGGGCCAACAGGGATTGAGGTTAAGTGCCAAAGAGAACGCTCGCAGGCCCTTAATAGGTTTTTGGCAAAGCGCTTATTGGTTAATAAGATAGAAAATCTAATTAAAGGCAAGAAGTCTGAGGCGCGTAAAAGGATCGAAAAGATTAAGAGGCAGAAGCGCAAGAGATCAAAGCGGTCTAAAGAGAAGGTGCTTAGGCTTAAGAAGATAAGGTCTTCGAAAAAGAGATTGCGTACAAATCCAGGTGAACTGGATGAAGATTGATTTTTTTCTAAATCACCATTAATTTATTGAAAACAGCTTTTCCCCGCGGTATTATAGTGCATATGATTATAAAGAAGAGCACAAGAGCTATTTTTTTAAAACTTTCCTATTGCTTGTTGTCCATACTCTTTGTATTTAGCGAGCCCCTATCTGCTGATGAGGAGATGTACACGCTTGAGCGTTTTAACATGATAGATCAACAGATTCAGCAGCGAGGCGTAACTGACCCCGATGTTATAGATGCCATGCTTAGGGTAAAGAGACATCTCTTTCTACCGCATAATATACGCTACAGATCATATGCTGATGAGCCTTTACCAATAGGTTATGGCCAGACAATATCTCAACCTTATATTGTTGCTTATATGACAGAGGCGGCCCAGCTTAAGCCAAGGTATAAGGTTTTAGAGATCGGTACAGGAAGCGGTTACCAGGCTGCGGTACTTGCCGAGATAGTTAGAGAGGTCTATACCATTGAGATATTACAGCCCTTGGCTGATGCGGCGCGTAATAGGTTATCCGATCTTGGGTATACAAATATAAAATATAAACACGGCGATGGATATAAGGGTTGGCCTGAGCACGCTCCTTTTGACGCTATTATTGTTACCGCCGCTCCGACTACATTTCCAGAAGAGTTAATAGGACAGCTTAAGGTAGGTGGCAGAATGGTTATTCCCATGGGTTCTTTTATGCAGGAGCTCTATCTTGTAACAAAGACACGCAGTGGATATGATAGGAAGAAGCTCATGCCAGTAAGATTCGTTCCCATGGTACGGTATTAAGAGGAGATATAATGAAAAGGATATTTTTTGGTATTCTAATCCCCCTACTTATTCTTTCACTGGTCTCATCTTCTATAGCTAATAATGGCAGAGGAGGTATTAAAAAGATGAAGATAAGCAGCCCTGAATTTAAGCACAAAGAGTATATTCCGAGTAAATTTACATGTCAAGGTGATGATATCAATCCAGCTCTCGTTATAGATGGCATACCTGATGAAGCAAAGAGCCTGGCTCTTATAGTGGACGATCCTGATGCCCCAATGGGCATGTGGGTACATTGGGTCGTTTTTAATATCCCCATAGGACCTAGAATTGAAGAGGATGCGATACCTGGCAAACAGGGATCTAATGACTTTGGGAGGAATAATTATGGCGGTCCCTGCCCGCCATCTGGAACGCATAGATATTTTTTTAAGATCTATGCTCTAGATATGACCTTGAATTTAGAAGAAGGCATTACCAAAAAAGAGCTTGAAGCTGCCATGGCCGGGCATATTCTAGACAAAGACGAGCTTATAGGTTTGTATAAGAAGAATTGATCTTCTTAGCTGAAGAAAATTGTTCATATATATTGATTTAAGAAGAAAAATCATATATAATATAACGGAAGGTAATGAAAGGAGGGCAAGGGTATGAAGAAGTTCTGTGTAATTCTTATCGCGATTTGTCTTATTATGAGTACAGCAGCAGCATATGCGGCAAAGAAGAATAGTTCATCTGACCTTTTAAGGCAGGGTCTATTAGGCGCAGGCGCTGGCGCGGTAGGAGGCGCGGCGGTAACAATAATAGCGTCAAAAGGAGCGTGCTCAGGCCAACCCTTATAT
>JBHPDT010000037.1:0-16837 GCA_042577545.1 Candidatus Omnitrophota bacterium
TACATAAACCTAGGCATGCTTTATAGAACATGGAAAAAATACGACCAATCAGAGGAGGCATTAAAAAAAGCCATAGATATAAAGCCTGATGATAATAAAGCATACATCAGCCTAGGTAGACTTTATAGGCATTGGAAAAAATACGACCAATCAGAGGAGGCATTAAAAAAAGCCATAGATATAGACCCGAATGATAATAAAACATACCTCAACCTAGGTAAGCTTTATAGACGTTGGAGAAAATACGAGAAGGCAGAGGAGGCATTAAAAAGAGCCATAGATATAAATCCAAACGATGAGAATGCATACATTAACCTAGGCATACTTTATAGATTTTGGAGAAAATACGAGCAGGCAGAAGTAGTATTCAAAAAAGTATTAGATATTGATCCAAATGATAATAACGCATATATCAACCTAGGTAAACTTTATAGAATATGGAGAAGATACGAGCAATTAGAGGAGGTCCTCAAGAGAGCCATAGATATGAAGCCAAACAATGAGATAGCTCTTGGACTTTTGGCTTCCAGCTATCAAGAGCAGGGAAAGCGAGATCTAGCATATGAGTACTTCGAAAAAGTTAATAGATTAAGAGCGCGCAATTATAATCCAGTTACAAAACATAATTACCAAAGATTGAGAGAGATTATAAATAAAAGAGGCATAAAGTTGGTATGCGTTCAGTATCCTATGCTTAGTATAGAATCATTAAAGATAGTGCTGGAACCGAAATATGGTGTTGTCTTTGTCGACAATGAAAAGGTATTTAAGAGTGCAGTAGAGAAGGCAAGCTATGATGAGTATTTTTGTGATATGTTTGGCGGGGTTTTTGGCCACTGCACGCCCAAGGGCAATAGATTGCTAGCCAATAATATTGCGGATGTTATTGTAAAAGAACATTTTAATAAATAACGCATATTCTTATGCCAACTTTTATCTTTAATATTATCACTGACACCGCGCAGTTTTTTACTAAAGGTGAAATTTTAGGTACAACAATGGATGCGAATTTTAGCATAGAAGAGGCGAAAAGGGACTTTGGCTATAATCCGATTTTATTATATAATGAATTCAAGAAGAGCTTCGAAGACAGTAGTATCTAATCCATAGCATGATGAGAGAGAATGTTAAAGATGCCATTTGTAGAAACAATACTTGATGTAGTGACAGAGATCGCAAAAAAGATAGTGCATCCTCTTTATTTTAGGTATTTTGAACCTTGATATATTCTGTAATTAACATGTTACGGATGTTTGTGCCTATGTTTTATTTATAAGAATAATTTAATATTATGGTTAATCTATTGCGGCTTAAAAGTCTTTTTTTGGAAAATTTCGGATATGTTATTTTTGTATGTTTTTCATTGTTCCTATTGCTAACTATGTTTACATTGTTTAGGAAGAAAGAAGTGCATTTTAACATACACAAAACAACGACTATTACTATATTACTCCTATCATACATAACATTACCAATTGTATTGTTTGCATTATCATTGCCCTATAATGTGATTGTCAAAATAAGTATTATTACTATTACAATCTACTATTTTATTAAATCTGTGCGGGAGTTATTGAAAGACGGCACAATACTCAATGTTCAGCCTTATTCAATAAGAGTTAATTGGCTTATTTTATGTATTGGTATATTGTTTATATGCTGCTCAGCTATTTTATGGCGTCGCGGATTTGTATATGATTGGCCAAAGCATAGAAGTATGCTGCTATGCCTGTATCATAAGCCTACGAGTCCAACACTATCGGGTTTTTTTTGTAACGGGGATATTTTTTTAAAAAAAAGCCACTTGGTATATTATTATTCCTCATATTTGCCGAGTGTATATATAGCGAAGATAGTTACACATATAACGCTGGCAGTAAATACGATATCTCTCTCTTGGATTCTTTCGATATTTTTCCTGTTTTGGATGCTGCTAGGTCTGACATTAGCGCTTTTGTTAACTCCGGTTTGTGCAAGTAAGATATGGGATGATCCAGAAAGCCTATCGACATACGGATTTTTTTACTTGGTTGTTATATGTTTTTCTGCAGCTGGATTCTGGTTTATATTTTTAAAACATGGGATAGGCATATATCATACCGAGTGGTATGGCCTATATTCTGCTCAGTTACAATCTTTTATTGCAGCCTGGCAGTTTTCTCCTCACCAACTAGTAGCCTGCATAGGAGGCCTTGCAATTATTTTTCTGTATAAAGACAGACTCACTAGTTTCCCCCTCTTAGTTTGGTCAACTTTTTTAATTTCTGCCGCACCATTTGTATGGTTAGGACTTATGCTTATATTGATATTCTTTGTTTTGCAGCATATAAAGCCGAGAGAGATAAGCCTTCCCAATTTACGCTGGGGTGGAGCAAAGACCATTATAGCACATATTATTCATGTACTGGCTTCAGCGCTGATAGTATATGCAATCATTACTTTTTATCTTGCTAGACAATACCCAGATACATTGGGTTTTAATAAAACACTTTTTAAAAAAGATGGCTTGTATTATTATATGACATTTCTTATTATAGAGTTTCTGCCGACGGTTGTTATCATTATACTCTGTGGTTTAAAAAGATACACGGTGCCCACATTAGTTAAGTTTTCTATCGCAGCAATTGTCTTAATAACTTTTTTTCGATATGGACGATTCAATGATCTAGTAATGAAGCTTAGTCTTCCTTTTTTGTTTATACTTATGATATTTCATGCATGTGTAATAATGAAAGTGCTACGTGAATTATCTATAGTAGCAGGGACCCTAGTTGCTGTTTATTTGTTGCTGACAATGCCTTCATTTGTTAGTGATTATTCCTTTGGGTTGCGTGCAAATAGACCTGTTATAGAACGTGATATATATATTATTAGACAATATGCTGGAAGCAGACGAACGCATTAAGTGAGATGGTTCTCTGTTTTACAGTGCCCCTGTCTTATATTGTAAATATAACGTGTGTGTCTTTTGTCATGTGTCATTGTGTGTATGTGGTCCGTGATATATTCACAAAAGACATAGTCAATGACAGCGATTGCCAAGTTATTTCGATAATTGCCAAAAATAGAATTTTATGTGCAACAATGGATGCGAATTTTAGCATTGAGGAGGCGAAAAGGGGCCTTGGCTATAATCCTATTTCAGCATATGATGGATTTAGGACGAGCTTTGAAAGCAGTAATATCTAATCTATAACCTGATACAAGAGAATTCTAAATATGATATTTGCGGAAACAATACTTGACGTAGTAACAGAGATCGCAAAGAGAATATTTCATCCTCATTGTTTTAGAGATTTTGAACCTCAATATATCCTGCTTATTATCTCTTCCCTTGCCATTGTCTTTGCGCTCTTCTTCTATCTCAGCAAGAAAACAATATTTGTTAGCGCGAAAGTTTTAAAATATATTCTAGCCTTATGCATAATATATATTTCTCTACCAAGTGTTCTATTTATTCTTTCTTTGCATATAGCGGTTGTTGTTAAGCTCATTCTTTGCGGTTTGGTTCTATATTATACATATAAGGCGATGAAAGGCGTATTTATATCGGGGGTTATTAGTGATAGGCATGGATATTATCTAAGAATGGATATTGCTTGTTTATGCATAGGGCTGGTGATAGTATCTTATTTCAGTTTACTATATGGCCGCGGATTTAACTTTGACTGGCCAAAGCATAGAAGCATTCTCCTGTGTCTATACAATAATCCGCTTGATCCTACTTTGGATGGTTTTAATACGCCTCATAGTAGTAATTTATCAGGCGCGAATTTAGTCTATTATTATGCCATGTATCTTCCAAGCGTGTATACAGCAAAGATACTATCGATTTTTTTCACTATAACCAACATTAAGATATTAGCGTATCTATTGACATTACTTTTTTCCATATGGAATTTTTTAGGGCTCTTGTTGGCGTTTTCTTTAATGCCTGTATGTTGTAATAAGATATTTAAATCGACAGATAATCGACTACAATGGGGGTATTTTTATTTGTCGATCTTAATTTTTTCAGGCCTTAAATTTTGGTGCAGGATTCTCCCTATAGAAAAATTTCGTCTTGGAGAGTGCATTAGTCTCAGCTATTTTGCTTATTTTAATTCATTTATATTATTCTGGACGTGGATACCCAGCCAGCTTGTAGCTGGTTTATTAGGTGTTGTGCTGCTTCTCATTTATAAAGATAGACTGGAATTTTTTTCTTTGTGTTTATGGTCAACATTTTTGATCTCAAGCTCTGCATTTTGCTGGATAGGATCGGTCCCTATTATCTTGTACGTTGCATGCGATCGGTTGTTTAGAACGCCCAGGCAAAATTTTAGGTACAGGTGCAGGCAGATTTTTAAAAAAATGTCCGCAGAAATTGTGGTAACATCTGTTATTTGTCTAATTACAATCTTTTTTTATTTGAGTAAACAATATCCTGAGGTACTGTCTATTAATAGGAGTCTTTTAAGGAAAAGCGGTTTAACCAATTACATGCAATTTCATTTAGTGGAGCTTGGTCCCGTTCTGATGATTTTGCTCACAGCCATTAAAAGAAAAATATTAATTCCCGCGATAGCATGGCTTGCTGTTGGCCTTTTTTTAGTTTTATCTGTCTTTGAGTTAGGGGCTTACAATGAATTATTTTCACGAGCATCTATTCCAGCTTTTTGTGTGTTAATGATAGTTTTTTCATATGTTGTACAGCATGTTATGAGTGACAGATCTCTCGTAAGGCGTTTACCCCTTATTATCTTACTCATAGCGCTTGGCGTCTCTTTTATAAATGATTATATTTATGGATTACGTATGCGAAGTGTATATATTTCAGCCAATTCGCAATTTGCATATCAATATGCCGGAAAACCACAGATGAAATGATCTCAGAACAATATTATAAAAAAAGTATTGACAAATACACTAAAATACTCTATAAGTTTAATAAATATATATAGTAGACTATATCTGCAATGCATATAGTCTGATTTTATTTGGCAGTATCTGTGTATCTTAATATATGAGGAGAGCGGCTAAATGAAAAAAAAGATTTTTGGTTATGAGCTTATTTTAGACTTATTTGAATGTGACAAAAAGGTTCTAACTTCAAAAAAGAAACTTAAAGAATATACTGATAAGCTTTGTAAGCTTATAAAGATGAAACAATATGGCGAAACTTTAATCCCTTATTTTGGAGATAATGCCGAGTACACTAAAGGCCATTCGCTAGTTCAGCTTATTGAAACAAGTTCAATCACAGGGCACTTTTCAGACTATTGGTGTACCGCTTATATTAATATATTTTCATGCCTCAAATACGATCATGTAAAAGCGAAGAATTTTACAAAGAAATTCTTTAAGGCAAAACGAGTAAAATCACACTTTGTTATTCGCTGAGTCCATTCCCCTGCCTAAGTACCCATTATAGAAAAAAGTAGTTTCATTTTTGCCGCCTTAGTAGTATAATTATACAAATACTTAACTAAAGGATATCGGTGTGCGCGGTCCTATTAAGCTATATATCACTGGGTTGATTATATTGATACTTTTTTGTTCAGTGCCGATATTTGCGAAGCAGCTTCCAAAAAATTTCCCTTTTAAGGAGAAAAGCGCTCTTAAAGAATGGGAAGAGAAGATATTCAGAGGCAAGGTTCTCTATTCAGTTGATGTGGATAGATCGGGTGGACATCTATCTGCTCAAAGCAAAGATGCTGCCTCAGGTATATTTTACAAGATAAGGTTTGACCCTGAGAAGGAACCTATGGTAAGTTGGAAGTGGAAGGTTTTGAAATTTCCATCAAAACAAAAGTCTGATGTTAGCGAGAAAGGGTGGATAGAGCAGGATGACTATGCCGCCAGGCTCTATGTTATCTTTCCTCGGCTTGCCTTTAACCATACAAGATCGCTTGAGTATGTATGGGATCAGGAGTTGCCTGAAGGTACTATTATGACTAGCCCCTACTTTAAGAATATCAAGATTATTGTAGCGGAGTCAGGCAGGAAGAATATTGGTAAGTGGATATATGAAGAAAGAAACGTGTATGATGATTATATACAGGCATTTGGAAAAAAACCAGGGGAAGCCGGCGCTATCGCGATTATGACTGATACGGATAATACTCAAAGCACCGCAGAGGCCAATTATGATGAGATAAAAGTGGGGTATAAAAATGAGCCAAAATAATAAGAGAAGAGCAAAGATTATAAATAGCGCCTTACAGAGAAAGTTGTTGTTGTTAGTTTTTTTTGCGGCTGTTATACCAGCGTCGATTGTAACAATTTGTCTATATTATGTTATATTCAATATGCTTGCGCGCCAGCTTGGTATTCCTGAGGCTATTGCTTATAATCTTTTGCCGGTTGCCAGAAAAGTTAATATGATAATTATTGTTTCGCTGCCTATCTCACTTATAGTAATATGGTTCATAGCCTTGGAATTATCCCATCGGATAGCAGGGCCCATATATAGGCTTGAGAAAGAGTTAGATGATAGAATAGAGGGCAAAAAATCCGGGCCTGTAAATTTAAGAGCAAAAGATGAGCTGAAGTCCTTAGTCGAAAAGATCAACAGATTGTTATTAAGCTAACATCGCAGGAGAAAACCGATGGTAAAAAAAGCGCTGATTACAGGTATCACAGGTCAGGATGGCAGTTATCTGGCTGAGTTTTTGTTAAGTAAAGAGTATGAGGTGCATGGCATATACAGAAGGGCGAGTACATTCAATACTGCCAGAATAGATCATATATATGTAGATGCTCATAACCCGAAGGCCAAATTATTTTTGCATTTTGGTGATGTGGCTGATTCCGAGCGTATATCGCAGATAATATACAAGATAGAGCCCGATGAGGTTTATCATTTGGCAGCCCAGAGCCATGTCAGAGCCAGTTTTGATATAGCTGAATATACAGGCAACATCACTGCGTTAAGCACAACTAGATTACTTGAGACCATAAAAGGAAGCGGTAGTGCCATACGATTTTACCAGGCTTCCAGTAGCGAGATGTTTGGATTATCCAAGCCTCCCCAGAGTGAAGAGACGCCCTTATGTCCATGCAGTCCTTACGCCATAGCCAAGACATATGCTTACTGGATGACGCTGAATTACAGGCAGAGCCATAATATGTTCGCGTGTAATGGTATTCTTTTTAATCATGAGTCTCCGAGAAGAGGAGAGACTTTTGTGACAAGGAAGATAACTCGAGCAATAGCTAATATTGTTGCTGGTAAACAGAATAAACTTTATATGGGCAATCTATCAGCGAAAAGAGACTGGGGTTTTGCGCCTGAATATGTTGAGATGATGTGGAGAATACTCCAACAAGAAAAGGCGGATGATTTTGTAGCTGGTACCGGAGAGGCCCATTCTGTTGAAGAGTTTTTGAAAGCAGCTTTTAAGTATGTGGGTCTTGATCATAAGAAGTATCTTGAGATAGATAAGCGTTATTTTAGGCCTACTGAGACAAGCGATCTTATTGCTGATAATAATAAGGCCAAGAAGATTCTGGGGTGGCAGCCAAGGATAAAATTTGAAGATCTAGTCAAGATCATGGTAGATGCTGATATGAGGGCCGCAGGCCTAAAGCCCATTGGTGATGGCGATAAGATCCTAAAAGAGAAATTCCCTGACCGCTGGTGGAAAGCGGATTAATGAGCAGACCATTTATGGAACAAAGTGACATAAATGGTAGGCGGAAGCCGTCTGCGAATTAACCCCGTACCAAATTTTATGAAATAAAATTTTGGTTCGGGGTTAATGAAAGCTTGATAGATAAGTGCGAATTTCCGCCACCTTCGGTGGCGAGATCTCGCCTTTGGCGGAAACCCCGTACCCAAGGCTATTGTTAATGTGTTGGCCGCGTGGTACAGGGCTAGTAAGTTTTTTACGAGATACAAGATACGAACAACGAGATACGAACAAAAGCGCCCGTAGCTTTAATGAGCACATAAGTTATGGAGCGTGCCCAAGCAGAGAAGCCATAACTTATAAGTGCGAATTCCCGCCGAAGGCGGGTCCGCCTACGGCGGAAACCCTGTACCCAAGGCTTTTGTGAACGGATTGGCCGCGTGGTACAGGGCTAGTGAAAGTTTGATAAAAGAGGTTATCGTATCGGCTATTTGCTATACGCTATATGCCATTTGCTAACGGGCGCCCGTAGCTCAATCGGATAGAGTGACAGACTTCGAATCTGGGGGTTGCAGGTTCGATTCCTGCCGGGCGCGCCACCCTACGTCTATATTGGGTGCGACCATAGATGTAGACTTCGGGTGGTAAACCACCCTGTGCTTTGAAATGTAAGAAGTTCATAGAAGAAGATTTACCCTCCGACCTGTCCTCCGAAGCCATACAGTGACATAACTATATTGAAGGCGTAGGAGGAAGCCTGAATCTATGAATCTACAGCACATAGGCGTAGGAGAGCAAGCCATAAAATGGTGAATCGAACTCCATAGATATTTTTTTAATGATAAAACTCAAAGATATAAACAATATATTTCTTAGAATACTAAGTAGTAATGTTCAGGGCGTTGATGTAGATAGTGCGATTGCCGAGTTTTCCGATGATGATTGGAATGCGCTGCTTAAGATAGCTCTTAGCAATCGTTTGTTTCCGCAGTTTTACAATAGTATATTAAGTTTGTCTTTGCAGAATGTGCCAGAGAAATTTATTAATAAATTCAAGGATTTATATATTTACAATTTTAAATCAAATCTTCTTATTGAAAATGAGCAAGCCAGGGTGCTTTCGTATCTTAAGAAACAGAAGATAAAAGTTATGCCCCTCAAAGGTCCATTTTTGGCGAGATTTATTTACGGTGACATTGCTTTACGGCATGCTTCGATTGACATAGATCTGGTTGTGGCAGAATCCAAAATGTCAGATATAGAGGATATTGCTATTAACTGCGGATACAACTTGAGCGCGAATAAATATTTAGCGCGTCTAAAATACGCGTTTAGGGGTGATATTGAATTTAGCAAAAGAAGCGGCGCCCAATCTTTTCATCTCGATATTCACTCGGATTTTCATGATAGAGTAAGCGCTAACCAGATAAGTCAGTTTTGGGCAGACGCTCGAGAGATAGATCTCGGTGATCATAAAGTATTATTTCCTTCTACCGAGGATCTTATCTTGTATCTTAGCCTGCTTGCCATATCTAGGGCTGAGTGTATTTGTTTAAAATATCTTTATGATATGCATCAGCTTATAAACTCCTACGGGAGCAGCATAGATTGGGGATCCTTATTTTATAAAGCAAAAAGGGTTAAGATTACGCCTCTTCTATCTGGTAGTCTGTATCTAATAAAGAATCTATTTCGTACAGAGATTAAAGAAGAGATGGTTAGTAAATATAAATTGAGTCAAATAAAAAAAGAGTTTCTTGTCGCGTGGCTTAAAAAGAAAGACATTATTTCTTTGCAGCTTAATAGATACGACTATTATATATGGCGTTGTTTTCTTACGCATTATATATATGCGAGTGATGTAATAGATTTTTTAAGACTTGTATATAAAAATTCTGTATTTTTCTGTATGAAGTTTTTGAGTCGTAAACTTGCTTTTAATAAATAGGATGGATAATATATGATACCTGAAACATACGCGATACAGAAGATAAAATATAATATGCCCAGACTTCCCTTGACTGGCTGTATAGACCTTACCTATAGGTGCAATAATAACTGTCGTCATTGCTGGCTCTGGGTTGAAAACAGTTCTGAGGAGGCGAAGAAAGAGCTTACCTTTGATGAGATAAGAAGATTTGCGGATGACGCCAGGTCAATGGGCTGTCAGAGATGGAAGATATCTGGCGGCGAACCGATGATCAGGCCTGATTTTATAGATATATTCGATTATCTTACCAGCAGATGCAGGAGCTATGGCTTAAGTACGAATGGTACATTAATTACTCCCAAAATAGCGCGGCTTATGAAAAGAAAAGGGACGAAGTGGATCGCTCTTTATGGGGCGACAAAGGAAGTTTATGAGCGAATTACCCGCAATCCCGGATCTTTTGAAGCCGCCATGAGGGGTTTTAGGTATCTGAAGGAAGAAGAGGCTGGATTCATAGTGCAGATCATGCCGATGAAGGGTAATTATCATCAGCTTAAGGAGATGGTCGATTTGGCTCTATCGTTGAGTGAGTATTACAGAGTTGGCGCGCCATGGCTATATCTTTCTGCCAACGCAGACAGAGAGAGAAATGATGAGATAAAGCGTCAGAGGCTTGATCCTAAAGATGTGATCGAAGTCGATAAGCCGGATTTATCTTATGTTAGTTCAGAGGGGGAGGGGGAATCGGTTTGTCACGGGTCTGCAGAGAACGGTTCTAACCACTCCTTCTTCTCTTGCGTAAACAGAGGCAATGGCTTTCACATAGATCCTTACGCGCAGATGAGTTTTTGCGGTGTTGTAAGGGACCCAGAACTTAGATCTGATCTGCGATATAAAAACTTTAAAGAATGCTGGAAATCTATGCCTTCTCTGATAAAAAAGATAGAGGTCACTGAGGAATATAAGAACGGCTGCGGCTCTTGTGATCTGAGAAATAATTGTCACTGTTGTCCCGCCCATGGATATCTTGAGCATCGAAGACCTCAGGCTAAGGTGGAATACTTGTGCGATATCGCCAAGCAACGCAAGAAGTTCTCGGATAATTGGATAAGAGATCACAGGCGTTATTTTAATATAGCGGATATCTGCATTCAGGTAGATTCAGATGTCCCGTTTAATGAAGATACTCTTGATCCAAAATTCAAGTTTTTTAAAACAGATGAGCCAGGGGAAGATATTATCAAGATAAGGCATCATTTTTATATACCTGAACTACGCAGCAGGGATTTGGGTGAGAAAGTATGTTTTGTTCCACCACGGGCAATTTATAAGAAAGATAATAGCTGGATCTATATCTATTCACGGATAGATCCTTTTTCAAATCATGAATATGTTTACCGCGCGATGGTCTGCAATAAAGAGCATACCAGGGTAAAAATATATAATGAAGAAGACAGGAAATTTACGAGGGGCAACTTAAATTCTCTTACGATGCTTAGCACTGACCAGATTTTATTAGCGCGCACATTAGCTGATAAAGATGGTTGCTATCTACATTCTTGTGGAGTTGACTTTGAAGGCAAGGGATTGCTTTTTGCCGGACACTCTGATGCAGGCAAGACAACGTTAGCAGAGATCTTTAAGAATCAGGCAAAGATACTCTGTGATGATAGGATGATCATACGGAAACACTCTGGTGATTTTAAGATACATGGTACATGGAGTCACGGTGATCTTGCAGATGTTTCCGGAGATTCTGCCCCTTTGAGAGCCATACTATTTATTGAAAAGTCAACCGACAACGGACTGATGTTGATAAGGGAAAAAAGAGAAGTTATAAAAAAGCTTCTGCCTTGCATTATTAAGCCGTTTGTAACTGTTGACTGGTGGGAGAAGTCTCTTTCTTTTATTGAAGAGATCTCTGACCAGATACCATGCTTTGTGCTCCGTTTTAATAAGAGTGATGAGGTAGTTGATATCTTAAAGCGCAATATATTGAACACAGACAGGGAATGCGTAGAATGCCGCTAGGAACTTATGTAAAGATAGAGTCAGCAGCTAAGTCCCGTATATGGAAAGATAGAAAGCGTGTTATGGGACTTCTAGATATGGAGCTGACAGAGCGGTGTAATAATAGCTGTATACATTGCTGCATAAATTTAGCGGCCGATGATTCGTATAGTGAAAAAAGAGAACTTTCAAAGGATGAGATAAAGGGTATATTAAATGAAGCGGTTTCTCTGGGTTTTATAACCGTACGTTTTACAGGAGGCGAACCTTTATTAAGAGAAGACTTTGAAGAGATATACATCTTTACCAGACAGCTTGGACTTAAAGTTATGATAGCTACTAACGCTACTCTAATTACACCGCAATTAGCGGATTTATTTAGCCGCATCCCGCCTTTAAAGAATATTGGGGTCAGTGTTTATGGAATGAAGAAGCATTCTTATGAAGCTGTTACTAGATGCGCAGGTTCTTTTGAGAAAGCCTGGCGTGGGATAGATCTGCTTTTAGAAAAAAATATTCCCTTTACGGTCAGGTCTGCCTTTCTTGAGCCGAATAAGGATGAAAGAGAAGAGTTCGAAAAATGGGCTGCTACCATCCCCTGGATGAATGGCCTACCCCTCTATTCAAGTTTTTTTACTTTACATCTTAGGAGGGATACGAATAAGAGTAATATGATTAGAAAACTTCGGATGACTCCCCAGGAGGGCATAGAGTTTATAATGAGCGGAAAAAGCTTGCATAAAAGAGCGGGAGATATTTTTTGTTCACAATGTGTGGGTCCGCGCGGGAATAAGCTTTTTAATTGCAGCGCTGGCCGCAACTGTGGCAGCGTAGATGCATATGGTAATTTTCAGCTTTGCATAATGCTAAAACATCCTGACACAGTGTATGATCTAAAGAATGGATCACTCAAGGATGCTATGGATAATTTTTTTCCAAAGATACGAAAGATGAGAATTACCAACCCGGATTATCTATCTCGTTGCGGCAGATGTTTCTTAAAAGATTTTTGCAGTCAATGCCCGGCGAAGTCCTGGGCAGAGCACGGCAGCCTGGATAAGCCAGTGGAATACATATGTGAAATAACGCATGAGAAAGCCAGGTCTTATGGGTTGTTAGATAAGCATGAATGCGCTTGGGATGTGGAAAATTGGAAAGAGAGGGTGGAAGCGTATTTAAAAAAGAAGGAGGCATAGAATGGAGAAGAAGGTGTGGCAAAGACCGGAATTAACGGTTTTAGTTAAATGCAGGCCTGAAGAAGCAGTTCTTTCATTTTGTAAGACAATGACTGGTTCAGATGGAGGGGAGGTAAGTGAAGAAGGCGGCACATCAGATTCTTGTCATAACCCTGGAGATGGCTGCCCCCCGTGTAATTATGAAGGGGACGGTGGATCATAAATTCAGATAGAAGGAGTTATCTTATGAGTCTAAAGATGGATATTGATTTAGTATATGCGCCTTCTGAAAATGTTGTTGCGCGTAATATTCAAGATGAGTTTATTCTTATTCCGATAGCAGCCGGCATAGGAGATATGGAAGATCAATTCTTTTCCCTTAATAATACGGGGAAGATGATCTGGGAGAAGATGGATGGCAAGAAGAGCTTAAGGGATATTGCCAAAGATTTGGCCTTGGAATTCGAGGCTCCAATTGAAGAGATAGAGAAAGATGTTGTGGGAATTGTTGGAGAGTTGTCAAAAAGGAGTATGATAACTGAGCTTAAAAGAAAATAGATATATTTCAGCGGTAAGCGATGATGGACTCTTGCTTTCCAGAGCGGGTTTTACTCACTTGTTTGAAGAAGTGCTTAGTAAGAATGCGCAATTTCGGTTTAAGGCCAAAGGCTATAGCATGAGCCCCTTTGTTAGAGGTGGTGACGTGCTTACAATATCCCCCGTTGATAAGCGTACCATCAGCATAGGTGATATAGTTGCTTTTGTGCGTGATAAGAGAGCAAGTGTAGCTATACATAGGGTGGTAGGCGTTAAGAGAGGGCATTATTTTATTCAAGGTGACAATACTTCTTCAGCGTCCGAATTGATTTTGAGAAAAAATATTTTAGGCCGGGTCATACATATAGAAAGAGACAATAAAAAAGTTTTACTTGGTTTGGGGCCAGAGCGCTACCTGATTGCGCTCCTCAATCGTATAGGCATTCTTGCGCTCCTTCTTTCTTGCTTACGATCTATCTACCATTATTTTAAACGACTAACTATATGAATAATTCATTTGAATCAACATTGTCAGTAAGAGATTTCCCTGCTTGGGATAAGGTAAAGAGAAAAGGGGGCCTGTTATCTTTTGCGCTTGAGATAACAGCCCGATGCAATAATAATTGCACCCATTGTTATATAAATTTACCATACCATGACAAGGAATCCAAGGAGAGAGAGCTGTCGTTTGAAGAGATCAAGAAGATAACCGATGAAGCTGTTTCGATGGGCGCTATTTGGGTTCTTGTCACAGGAGGCGAACCGCTCTTAAGGGATGATTTTTTTGATATCTACTTATACCTTAAGAGGAAAGGGCTTCTGGTATCTGTTTTTACCAATGCGACATTTATTACAGACGAGCATATCGATCTTTTCAGAGAATATCCCCCAAACAATATTGAGGTTACAGTTTATGGCGTGACCAGAGAGACTTACGAAAAGATAACCAGGAGAGATGGTTCATTCGATCTATTTATGCGCGGGTTGGATCGTTTATTAAAAAATGGAATAAAAGTTCGCTTTAAGACAATGGCTCTGCGTTCTAATTTCCATGAATTGCCTCTTATCTCTTCATTCTGCCGCGCGCGAACCAAGGATTTTTTTCGTTTCGACCCTTTCTTGAATTTGCGTTTTGACGGTAACCAATTAAGAAACAAGGAAATTATTTCAGAAAGACTTCTTCCTGAAGAGATTGTTTTTGTTGAACAATCAGATTCCGAACGCTCCAGTAAATTGAAAAAAAATTGCGATAAACTCGTTCTTTCCGGCTTACACAATGGTAATTGCAACCACCTTTTTGGCTGTGGCGCGGGCATAGGTACTTTTAATGTGAGCCATGATGGTTTTTTGCGTCTCTGTTCTTCTCTTTTGCACCCAGACTGTGTTTATGATTTAAGGAAAGGGTCTCTCGCTGAAGCTCTTCAGAAGTTTATTCCAAAGGTGCGGGATATGCGTTCAGATAGAGAAGAGTTTTTTAAGAGATGCAAAAGCTGCGCGCTGATTAATCTCTGTATGTGGTGTCCAGGCCATGCCCATCTTGAAACCGGCGAGCTGGATAAACCAGTTGATTTCTTCTGTGAGATCGCTAATGCCCGAGCAGAGGCAATAAAACCTAAAACCGCGTCAATCTAAAAACTTTCAATGGATATTAATAAATCACAAAAAAAAAGAGCGCAAGTTTTTTATTTTTTTAAGTTCCTCAGGCCTTATTGGAAACTTTGCGCGCTGACTATTGTTTTATCCCAATCTATTGTTTACCTAGGCCTTATCAATCCATTTTTTGCCAAGCTTGTGATAGATAATGCGTATGTTAATAAGGACCTTAGGTATTTCTTAATTCTTACAGCTGTCGGCGCTTCTGTGTTTATCTTTTCCGGCATATTATCGAGTTTAAATGATTATATTTCAGGCTATCTTAGGCAAAAAGTCGCGCTCGATATAAACAAGGAGACTATCTCCTCGCTCCATTCTTTAGATTTAGCCTTTTTAAAAGATTCATCATCTGGTGAGCACCTTTATAAGATACATTATGATACTGAAAGAGTTGTTATATTAATTACAGATACCTTTCTCAGGGCGCTGTGGTTAATCCCCACTTTTTTACTTACCTTCATCATTATTTTATTCCTAAAATGGCAGATGGCTCTGACGGTCTTTTTTTTGGGAGCGTTGTTTTATTTTCACGCGGCTTTTTTTACTAAACGACGACTGGCTATTACGCAAAAACTCATTATGCAAAGACAGGGAATCTTTAGGCGTATGAATGAGGTGTTTCAGAAGATGTACATGCTGAAGGCAGTTGGAATGAATGAATACGAGAGGCATAGACATCTTAACAGGCTGCATGAGGCGATGGAGATTTTTTTTAAGAATCTAAAGTTGCAGATAGCGAGTAAGTTTAGTTCTCAGCTTCTGAGCAGATCTATAATGGGGGGGCTTGCGTTTTATGGCGGTTATCAAATAATAAGGGGAGATATGAGCCTTGGTACCCTTACGGCTATCTTAGTATATTTAAATAGGATCTCCGATTTTCACAGTAAGGCATCAAATCTTGTGCAGAATATTAATATCGGTTCGATATCGTGTGAGCGAGTCAAGGGTATATTAGATAAGGCGGGAAAGGAATCTACAGACACTGAGAAAAAAAGACCAGTAAGTTTTCAGCCGCATATTGAATTTATAAATGTGGATTTTTATTATCATCCATCCTCTTATATACTTAAAGATTTCAGCATAGATATATCATCAAAACAGTGGGTTGGGCTGGTTGGTCCCTCTGGTTGCGGAAAAACAACTATTATGAATCTTCTCCTAGGCTTATATTGGCCTGGTAAGGGAGAGGTGCTTATGGGTGGTATTTCGACAAAAGAGATAGACTTAAATTTTATTAGGGAAGATATCGGCATCGCATTACAGGAACCTTATCTATGGAATGAGACTATTAAAGAAAATCTACTCTATTTTAATAGATCTGCTTCACAAACTGATATCGAACAAGTGATCTCTCAAATAAGGCTGGAGGATGCTGTAAAATCTCAGCCAAAAGGGATAGATACAAATCTGGGGGATTCAGCATGTAAATTTTCAGAGGGACAGAAACAGCGATTGGCTTTAGCGCGTGCGCTTATAAAGAAACCCAAACTGCTTATTATGGATGAGGCATTGTCTTTTGTGGATAACGAGACCTCTACTTTAATACTTAGAGATATTAAGATGAACTATACTGATATGGGTACGCTTATTATTACTCATAATCCTAACCTTTTGGAATTTGCTGACAATGTAATCTATATGAAAAGCCCTGGGGTTGTGATTGAGGGTTCTCACGCTGATCTTCGACTAAGAGATGACTATTCTGTGCTTTTTAATCCGACTCAAAAAGCGGTGCAAAATGTTTGACAGTTCCTTGACTTTGTGTTAGTATTATCTCCGTTTAGAATAAGATGCCCTCATAGCTCAATCGGTAGAGCAGCGCCCTCTTAAGGCGAAGGTTCAAGGTTCGAGTCCTTGTGGGGGTACCAAATTTCGCGAAGCGAAATTTGCCCTGAGCAAGCGACGAACGTAGTGAGGAG
>JBHPDT010000038.1:0-16837 GCA_042577545.1 Candidatus Omnitrophota bacterium
GATATGGCTATTAAAACTTATGTCCCAGGGGGGAACTATGTGTTGACCAAGCCCTAAATACGCCTGGGGACGTTCGTTGAGCACGACAATGCGTGCTTGGGGTCTGTCCCCGAAAGAGTTTTTATTAAGAATTTTAGGAGATTACTATGGGCAAAGCGAAGTAGCAGAGCTCGCAATGACACTTGTATCTACTGCGGGGGATATGCGCAAGTCTTTAAGTTGGAGCTTGATTGAGGTGATGCCTTTGTAGATATCGAGATTAGCTGAATACGCTATATCCACTCTTTGGTTAAGCGGATCACTTGGCAGGGAATCAGCCATATTATATCCTAATGCTTGCGCGGTTACCTTGCCATCTGTAATCCACATCTTTACAGTATCACGCCTTAATACCTCTGGTGCGGTTTTGATCTTTAGATTCTTGGATGAGAATACCGGCTTTGGATTACCAAGCCCAAACGGCGCTAGCGCCTCAAGCTCAACAAGTAACTTTTTGCTTAAAGATGACATCGGTATATCAATATCAACATTGATATTAGGCACAAGGTCCTCTGTTATGATCCTCTCACACGCGAGCTTATTGATCTTCTTTTTAAAATCCCCTAACCTATTCCGACGGACAGTTAGCCCTGCCGCGTAACTATGCCCACCATAATTTTTCAGCAGATCTGAACATTCGCTAAGAGCATCAAAGAGGTGGAATTTTTTTATAGAACGCGCTGAACCCTTACCTTCATCCCCATTCATTGATATCATAACTGTTGGCCTATAGAACTTATCGACCAATCGCGAGGCGACTACCCCTATTACTCCCTGATGCCATTCATCATCCTCCAAAACTATAATCTTCTGATCCTTAAAATCTATATCCCTCTCAACACGCGCAAGGGCCTGACGCAGGACCTTCTCCTCCATCTTCTGGCGATTTTTGTTCTCCTGATCAAGAGATTTAGCAAGCTGGACAGCCTCATCCTCATCATCGGTCAGAAGCAGCCTTAAAGAAAGCTCAGGCGAACCTAGTCTACCTGTCGCGTTAATGCGAGGACCAAGTATAAATCCAACATAATGAGAGGTTATAACCTTTCCCTTCAGATATGATCTCTCAATTAAAGCCTTAAGCCCCTTCTTCTTTGTGTGAGTCAACTCATCAAGCCCATTCTTTACTAAGATTCTATTCTCACCTATCAATGGAACCACATCCGCGACAGTACCAAGACAGACAAGATCCAATAGTTCATATAAACTATTCTCATCCCTGCCAAGCAGGGCAGAAGCCAATTTAAAAGCAACACCTACCCCAGCAAGGCTCTTATCTGGATATGGACAGCCTTTCTGAAGTGGATTTAAAATAGCATAAGCATTAGGCAGGATTTCAGATGGGGTATGATGATCGGTAACTATCACATCTATACCAAGGGAGTTTAACTCATATATCTCAGATACAGCGCTAACACCGCAATCGACTGTAACAAGAAGTCTTATCTTGCTCTTTTGAATCGCGCCAAAAGATTTCTTGCTTAAGCCATACCCATCTTTAAGTCTGTTAGGTATAAAGCTATCAACATCAGCCCCAAGCTTTTTCAATACAATAATGAGCAAGGCTGTGGCTGATATTCCATCTACATCATAATCTCCATAGACCATGATGCGCTCTTTGTCGTTTATAGCCTTCTTTATCCTGGCTACAGCGCGCTTGGCGCCCTTCATAAGAAATGGATCGTGGAGTTTAAGCAAACTGGGTCTTAAAAATTCCTCAGCCTTTTCTGGGGTATCTATGCCACGATTTATAAGAAGTTGGGATATTATTGGTGATATGGAGAGTTTATCAGAGAGTATCTTCTGCGCCTTCTCATCATTCTTTTTTATTTTCCAGGTTTTTCTCATGCCTATACGCTATCCGCTATACGCTAATCGTTTGTACAAGTTTTATTATACGCTATCCGCTAACCGCTATACGTCCGCCGCCTAAAGGCGGCGAGATCTCGCCACCGAAGGTGGCGGACTATTTGCTATCACGATACGGTTCCATATGTATCGCTATATCAGTTACGCCGGCAATCTTTGCCCTTATCGCCTCTTCTATCTTATCATTAAATTCATGCGCGCTGCCTATAGACATATTGGGATCAACTAATATGTGCAGATCGATATGTATATCGTCTACTCTACCACGAGTCCTTATCTTGTGAGCGCCTTTTATACCTTCTATAGTCATAACAATATCTTTGATCTCATCAGCTACAACAGGCGCCTGGTCACATAGAACCGCGGAGGAATCTTTTAATATATGGACAGCTCCATGAGCAATAAAAAAAGCTATGGCCATAGAGACCAATGTATCGAGCATCGGAAATCCAGATCTTACCGCGATCAAAGTGAAAATCACTGAAACAGAAACCAATATATCACTTTTGGTATGTTGTGCGTCCGCGGCAAGTATGTCACTCTGCAAAACCCTGGCTCGCCCGCTCTCATATAGATAAACACCCACATTTACCGCGATAGTACAGAGCATGACAATAAAGCTTATAGATGTAACTTCAGGACTCACCGGATGGATCAACCTCATGATGCCACCGCGCAAGAGATTAAAGGAGATTATAAATAGCAGAATAGCTATTATAATAGAGGTAAAGGTCTCAAATTTTTTGTGCCCATATGGGTGCTCCTTATCAACAGGCTGAGACGCGGCCCATATGCCAATAATCCCTATTATATTAGAAGACCCATCAGCGAAGGAGTGAAATCCATCAGCGCTCATTGCTGTAGAGTGGCTCACATATCCGTATATGATCTTAGCAAAGGCAACGGCCCAGTTTAGGAATAGTATACCTATTAAGATATTGCGGATCTTAAAGAAACGCTCACCCAGGGGCTGCGCTTTAGTTGGGATATAATGCATAGGTTTTGTAAAAAAGTAAAAAAAGGGGACGGTTCTGGTTTTTAAAAAGTAACGGCTCTAAAAAAACAGAACCGTCCCCTTTTTTATCTTTTACCCTTATTCCAGATAATTAACAATGGGCTCGCGATAAAGATAGTTGAATATATACCTGAGATAAATCCGACTATTAGACAGAACGCGAAATTATTCAACACCACACCGCCCCAGCAGAATAACGCGATAGCGGTAAAGAGGGTTGTGAGTGTTGTAAATACCGTTCTTGCAAGTGTCTGATTTATACTTATATTAATAAGGTCGTTAAACTTGACCTTACGAAGCAGCCTCATATTTTCTCTTATTCTGTCATAGATAACAACCGTATCGTTGATAGAATAACCGGCAATTGTTAATATGGCCGCAACGACAGTAAGGTCAAACTCCCTTCCTGTAAGAGCCATAGCGCCCACAACAACTAAGACATCATGGAATAACGCTATGACACCCGCAAGTCCATACTCCCAATGGTGAAATCTAAACCCGATATAGATAAGTATGCCGAAAAGTCCCAGTAGCAATGCTCGCATGGCATTCTTTCTCAAAAGTTTTCCAACTGAAGGACCGACTTTCTCAATTCGCATTATCTCAAAGTCATTACCCATAAACGACTCTTTAAGCTTATTTCGTATAGTACCTTTAGTATCTTCTGTTGTCCTGATTAATACTTCCCTGTTGCCTGAAAGCCTTTGAATAGATGTGCCCCTTAAGCCCAAGGCACCTATCGTGTCTCTTACATTTGCAATATCTATAGGATTTTTAAATTGAAATTGCTGAAGCGTTCCACCTGTAAAATCGACTCCAAAGTTTTTATCGCCTCGCATACCGAATATCACCATACCAACACAGACCACAATTAGAGAGATGCCATAGCAGATCTTTCTCTTTCCAATAAAATCTACCTTGGTATCCCTTATCCACCTTAACATCTTAATATTCTTAAAATTCGGATTAAGCGAAAGAAGCTGGAATATTGTTCGAGTAACAACTAAGGCTGTGAAAAGGCTCGCGAATATACCAATTGTAAGGGTCATAGCAAAACCCCTGATAGGACC
Organism: Candidatus Omnitrophota bacterium; assembly: GCA_042577545.1. Classification (GTDB taxonomy): domain Bacteria; phylum Omnitrophota; class Gorgyraeia; order JABMRG01; family JABMRG01; genus JBHPDT01. The sequence goes on from JBHPDT010000038.1 coordinate 3,991, forward strand.
TGTTCCAAACTGGAATAAGAATATAGCGGCTATCAGGGTAGTTAGATTTGAATCGATAATCGCGCTAAATGCCTTACTGTATCCAGTTGATATGGCGCTTCTCACTGTCTTTCCAGCGCGCAGTTCTTCCCTGATTCTCTCATATATAAGAACATTCGCATCTACCGCCATACCAAGGGTCAATATTAGACCTGCGATACCAGGCAGGGTCATAGTAAAATGAAAATATCCCATTACCCCTAAAACGATTACAAAGTTTAGCAAGAGCGCGAATACTGCTACAGCACCCGCTAACAGATAATAGATCAACATAAAAAGAAATACTAAAATAGCGCCTATAATAATAGCGCGTATTCCAGCTGTTATTGAATCACGCCCTAATAGCGGGCCGACTGTCCTCTCCTCCTCTATAATTACCGGGGCTGGCAATGAACCTGCGCGTAATATTATAGCAAGATCATTCGCCTCCTCGGGAGAGAATCTTCCCTGTATGATACCCTCTCCGCTTGGAATTCTCTCATTAATAACCGGCGCTGATTTTACCTTACCATCCAATACGATAGCCAGACGCTTGTCAACATTCTCACCAGTAAGTTTAGAAAATTTCTTAGCGCCTTCTTTGTTGAAATTTATACCGACTATAGGCTGATTGAAAGCGGAATTATCGAATTTCACAACAGCATTCACTAAGAATGCCCCAGTAACATCAGCCTCTTTCTCAAGAAGCAATTTCTGACCATCTTCGCTATCTTTAATCTCATACCCCTCAGGCACATCTCCATCCAAGGCCTGCTTCAGCAACTCAGCGTCATCTGATACGAGCTTAAATTCTAATAGCGCTGTTTGACCTATAAGCTCAATAGCTCGATCTCTATCAGTGACACCGGGCAGCTGAATAACTATCTCATCAAGGCCCTGTCTTTGGATAGAGACCTCGCTTGTGCCAAATTCATCTACTCTGTTTCGAATAATCTCCAGCGCTCTCTCGGGAGCGTCCTTTGCTTCTTCCTCTGAAAGTTTTGAAGTATCTACCTTCAGGACAAGGTGCATGCCACCCTGCAGATCCAAGCCAAGATTTATTCTTCCCTCTTTTAGGACCTTTCCTTCTCCATCTTTAAGACTCAAAGGCGGCCAGGCGCTCCAAGCTGTAAGGCCTAATATGGCTATGATCAGTATAAGTTTCCATTTAAGATTCTTCTGCATTGCTCCTGTATCCTCCTGGTTAAGTTATGAGATATGAGTTATGAGTTCTGAGACTCATTACTCATTACTCATTTCTCATTACTACTCCCTGCTTTACGTTTTACTGTAGACACAGCTGTCTTTGAAATCTCGAGCTTGACATTGTCATCTACCCTAACTGTGTATGTCTTATCCTTAACATTTGCTATAGTACCGTGTACACCACCAGTAGTTATAATATCGTCGTTCTTCTTTAATTCAGATATCATCTTCTCATGGTCTTTCTGTTTCTTCTGCTGTGGTCTGATAAGAAGAAAATAGAATATACCAAACATCAATACTAGCTGCATAAGGCTCATCAAAGGGCTCCCGCCCCCTTGGCCCTGCGCCTGTGGTGAAGCTCCCATCGCATAAACTACTGATTCAAACATACTTTCTCTCCTTTGTCAGCTTTTAAGCTGTAAGTTCTTAGTTGTCCACCCCAAGCGTAGCAGAGGGGTAAACTGTTAATATCTCTCTCTTGAATTCCGCAAACCTATCCTCTGATATGGCTTGCCGAATATTTCCCATTAGTTTAGCATAAAAGTATAGATTATGCAACGACAATAGCCTAAGACCTAATATTTCATTAATACTAAATAGGTGATGAATATACGCTCGTGAATATTTCTCACAACAGAGACAAGAGCACTCATCATCTACAGGGCTATTATCTCTCTTAAATCTGGAGTTTCTTAATACTATCTTACCATCTGATGTATATGCGGTTCCGTTCCTGCCATTTCTGGTGGGAACAACACAATCAAATATATCTATTCCTCTCTCAACAGCTTCCAGTATATCCTGCACAGTGCCAACGCCCATAAGATAGTGGGTCTTCTCGGCTGGCAAAAGCGGAACTGTAAAATCAACAATATCGTACATAAGCTCCGAAGGCTCTCCAACACTTAAACCCCCTAAGGCATAACCATCAAAACCTATATCTATCAATTGCTGAGCGGATTCTTTTCGTAGGTCATTATAAGTGCCGCCTTGAACTATCCCGAAAAGTTGCTGTTTCGGTTTTTCCGCCATAGGCGGACCCGCCTTTGGAGGGCGGTTCTCGGTTTTCGGTTCTCGGATATTTTCTTGATAAAAAATTTTGCTTCTTCTAGCCCAATCAGTGGTGAGTTTTAAGGATTTTTGCGCATAATCCTTCTGGCAGGGATAATGAACACACTCATCAAGGACCATCATAATATCACTTCCTAAAATTCCCTGGAACTCTAAAACAGATTCCGGTGTAATAAAATGTCTCGATCCATCGATATGTGATTGAAACTCCACTCCGTCATCTTTAATCTTCCTTAAAGGGGCTAACGAGAAAACCTGGTATCCACCGCTATCAGTAAAAATCGGCTTATCCCAACCTACGAATTTATGTAAACCACCGGCATCTCTTATTGCCTCGGCTCCGGGCCTTAGCATAAGATGATAAGAGTTTGAAATAACCGCGTTTACACCGCAACCTAAGAGCTCATCAGGGGCCATAGACTTTACTGCGCCCAGTGTGGCAACAGGCAAAAAATTTGGCGTATCAATATCACCATGAGCGGTGATAATCTTACCGAGCCTAGCTCGCGTATCTTTGTCTTGTTTTATTAGTTTATACATGTGGTCTACTCGAATCAAAAGTAACCAGTAAGTCTGAGTAACCAGAAACCTGTAACCAGTAACCAGATAATGTAAACAATATGCTTTTTCTGGTTTCAGGCAACTGGCAACTGGTTACTTGAAAAAACATGTTGTCAGACTGATCTGGTTTCTGGCAACTGGCAACTGGTAACTAATTGTTACGTTATCAACATTGCGTCGCCATAACTGAAAAAGCGGTACTTCTCTTGTATCGCTTTCTCATAGGCGCGTATTATATTTTCTCGTCCTGCAAAGGCGCTCACTAACATAAACAATGTCGTCTTCGGAAGATGAAAATTCGTTAACAGCGCATCAACAGCTTTAAATTCATAACCCGGAAATACAAAGAGGTCTGTTGTCCCAGCATGGCCTGCCCCCTGAACCCTGTCACCTGAACCCTGAAAAAAAGACTCAAGCGCACGTGTTGTTGTAGTACCTATGGCAATCACTCTCGCACCTTTTTTCTTTGCTGAGTTGACTCGGTCCGCCACATCACTCGAGACCTGGAAATACTCCTTATGCATCTTATGATCTAATACATTCTCTTCAGTCACAGGTCGAAATGTACCATACCCAACATGAAGCGTCAGAAAAGCTGTATCGATCCCGCTCACTTTTAAGTCCCATAAGATCTCATCAGTAAAATGTAGTCCCGCGGTTGGAGCAGCAATAGCCCCCTCTTTCTTAGCGTATATAGTCTGATATCTTGACTCATCACTCTGGTTTGTGTTTCTTTTGATATACGGCGGCAGGGGTACATCTCCTATCTCATTTAGTAATGCGGGTAAATTACCATTGGCATTAAAACGCACTCGCTTAAACTCATCGTCATAGCCCATAATTTCAGCGCGCAATCTTCCATCACCGAACAAAAGCTTAGTTCCCTCTTTAAGTTTACGCGCGGGCTTGGCAAGACAAGAGTAGGTATTATCATCTAATTTATCAGAGAGCAAAAGTTCTATCTTACCATCAAATCCATCACGCTTACCTACAAGGCGCGCCTTAAAGACCTTGGTGTCATTTAAAACAACAAGGTCTCCCTTTTTTAAAAATGCGCCAAGATCCTTAAAACTTTTGTGTTCAATTGTCCCGGATTCTCTATGCAGGACCAACAGCCTAGACTCGTCTCTTACGGCTGCGGGTTGCTGAGCAATCAACTCTTGTGGCAAACTATAATCAAACTCTGAAAGTTTCATAGGTCTAATCTAGTTCTATAGTAACCAGTTGCCAGTTACCAGAAACCAGATCGGTTATTCGACATGCTTTTCTGGTCTCTATTCTCTGGTATCATCTGGTTACTGGTTACTGGTTTCTGGTTACTTTGTATGATCCAGTTTTACTATTTTCACGCCCGGATAGAAATGTTTCAAGATGTCCTTGACTGAAAATCTCTTCTTAGCCATCGCAAACGCTCCCCACTGGCACATTCCAACACCATGGCCCCACCCTTTACCTGTAAAATATACCTTATTATCTTTTATAGATATCTCAAAGTTTGTACTTTTTATCAGGACTGAACCTAATATATGTCTAAAATCCTTTGCAGATATCTTTACCTTCTTGCGTCTTCCTATAAGAAGCAGGTTGGTTATCCTGCCAGATCCATTCCGTCCTTTAATCTTAATAGAGTAAAGCCCTGTAATCTTATATTTAGTAGTTCCTAATTTTTTCTCAATCTCAGGCAAACTTATACTATCCTCCCAAGAATAGTATGGTCCATTCACGCAATACGGAGAATTAACGCCTTTAAGGGGCTTGGTTTTAAGCTTCCAAAGCCTATGCACAGCCTCGGTCTTGCCCCCGCATGTACTATGAAAAAAGGCGGGCAATATCTTACCTTTATACATGAGAACCTGGCCCCTAGTCTCATCTATCGCCTTATCAGTTCTATATTTTTCAGCATACGCTCCCCCGTAGACCTGGGAGCTTGTATCTGCCTTTAGAAAATAATCTTTATTAATATTCTCACCAGCCTTATACAATGCGTACGTCCGCGATACTATAGCTTGCGCCTTAATAGTATCAATAGGCCAACGATGTGAAACCTCATGATAAAGAACACCCCTTAAATAATCCTCAAGACCGACGATATTTATTGCTCTTAACAGCCCTTCTTTTGTTCTTATTATCTGCAAGGACCCGCGATATAACCTCTTACCCAGGTATATAGATGGTTCATTCTCAGGAACAATATGTATAGCATGTATCTTAAATGAATTATTACCTAATCTAATACCATTTCTAATGCGTGTGATCTTTTTATTAAAGAAGGTGTCACCCTCTTTTAATACCTTAGAGGTCTCTACTGTCACGATCTTATATTTACCTCTTACAGAGAGTTTTAGTTCTTTGGCCTCAGTAACTACTACCTTTATCTTCTCAGGCACGCTTATCGCATAGGCCTCTAATGGTGTATGCGCGGATGTGATCGAGAGAATAATTATCAGTGGTATTAAGCGTCTCATCTTCTTCCAAAGATATAGAGGATTATACTGACTATAATGCTGATAATTATGCATGTGGAAATTGGGGCGTAGAAAGAGAAATTGCTTTTTCTTATACAGATATCACCTGGAAGCCTTCCGATCCATGGTATTTTGGGTCCATACTGAATAAGGATTCCCGCTAAAATAAAAATGACACCGCATATTAACAGTGACTTTGATATACTATTCACAATCCACCATTCACTTTTTTAGTACTGCTTCTCTTCGCTCCCTCTCACTGTAGATGCATCCACAATACTTCTGATGATAAAGTCCAAGCTCTTTGGATATTCTCTGTGACTCCCTAAAACCTATACGCAAATCTTCGTAGATAAAAGATGAGGAATATTTATTCTCAAGATCACCCGCGATCTTTCTTATTACCTCATGATCCTGATAAGGGCTGATCAACAATGTTGTTGTAAATCCGTCGAAGCCGTTCTTTGAGGCAAATTCAGCTGTCTTAGTCAATCGCAGTTTCCAGCAAGCCTGACAACGGCCGTCTTTCTCATGAAATGTAATTTTTCTGAAAAAATCTTCAAATTGATAATCATTCGAGAAGTGCATTTTAAGATTTATAGACTCGGCAAGCTTTATAATAGCATCCTTCCTATTATCATATTCAGACACAGAATGTATATTAGGATTATAAAAGAGACCTTCGACATCAAGGCCCTTATCCCTGAATAGCTTTACCGTATAAACAGCGCACGGGCCGCAACATATGTGGAGGAGTAATCTCATGGTAATGCTCTAGTTACCAGTAACCAGTTGCCAGAAACCAGACCAGTAATTAGACATGCTTTTCTGGTATCTATTCTCTGGTATCATCTGGTTGCTGGTTACAGGTTTCTGGTTACTCAATAAGTTTGTTTCCCGTTACTAGAAGAGGCTCTTTTTAAGGCCCAGGTGCTCACGAGCGCGATCTGTAACCTGCCTGCCCCTCTGTGTACGCTTTAGGAATCCTATCTTAAGCAGGAATGGCTCAACAACATCGACTATAGTATCGGGCTCCTCGTTTAAGGAAGCTGCTAAGGCGCCTATGCCTACCGGGCCTCCATCATAAAATTCTATTATAGCATTTAAAACCTTGCGATCTATAGGGTCAAGTCCAGCCTTATCAACCCCCTGGGCGCGCAAGGCTTTATCCACTATATCTATATTTATCGTATCTCTGTTATTTACCTGCGCATAATCCCTTACCCTTCGAAGCAGCCTATTCGCTACTCTGGGTGTTCCTCTTGAGCAACTAGCTATATTCATCGCCGCATCATTCTCAATATCTACATCCAACAGATCCGATGATCTTCTAATGATCTTAACCAGATCTTCCGGTTTATAAAAATCGAGGTGATGAAATATTCCAAATCGCCCACGCATAGGGGCGGTAAGTAATCCTGAACGGGTAGTAGCGCCTATTAATGTAAAGGGCTTAAGATTGAATTTTATCGTCTTAGCGTATGGCCCCTTATCTATAATAAAATCTATCTGAAAGCCCTCCATAGCTGGATAGAGAAACTCCTCCACCTGCCTTGAAAGCCTGTGTATCTCATCTATAAAAAGAATGTCACCAACCCCAAGATTGGTTAATATTCCTATAAGGTCACCCGCCCTGTCAATTGCTGGCCCTGAGGTGGCGGTTATCTTGGTGCCCATCTCATGGGCGATAATATGCGCCAGGGTAGTCTTGCCCAGGCCGGGAGGGCCTGAAAATAATAGATGTTCGAGAGGTTCGCTTCTCTTTTTAGCTGCTTGTATAGAGACCAGAAGATTATCTATAAGGTCCTTTTGGCCTATAAATTCATTTATAAGTGTCGGCCTAAGAGAGATATTGAGTACCTGATCTTCCTCTGTTTCGGTACCAACTATAAGCTTTTCTCTCTTTGCCTGCTGATCAATATTATTTTTATTCTTCATTTATCTTTACTCTTCTGTCTATAGACTTCATTGAGGAGATCCTCTCCTGTCTTTATGTCAGTCCCTCGCTCCAACGCTTTTCTGATCATCTCTAAAGCTTCCTGCCTCTTGTACTGCAGCTGTATAAGAACCTGTAGCGCCTCATTCTCTAGATCCAGAGTAGGTTCAGTTTTTGAGGACTCAAAACCATCTTGTATTAGACCAAATTTTCCAATCTTATTTTGCAGCTTAGCAACTATCTCTTTTGCTCTCTGGGTACCAATGCCAGGTAATGATTTTAAGAACGATATATCTGCTGAATCTATCGCTCTCGCAATCTCAGATATCGGTTTATTCAGAGCCTTGACCGCTGCTTTTGGTCCTACGCCTGAAACTGTAATAAACTTTTCAAAGAACTCCCTCTCGATCTCATTTACAAAACCTATTAGTATGGGGAAGCTCTTTGATGGATCACTGGCATAATAGTGAAACGTAACAAGAGCTATCTCCTCGCCTTCAGGAACACTATCAAGTTCATTTAAGACCGCAAGAGGCACAAAGACCTCGTAGCCTATGCCGGATACATCAACAACTAAGCTATACTCTTTCTTCTTTAATAATAAGCCTTTGATACTTGATATCATGCCCTTACTAATTCCTTATCTAATTTGGCGTGATAGATATGCGTTAAGCCCAGCGCTAAGGCATCAGTCACATCAACAGGATTCTCATTATCCTTTATATTAAAGTAACCCTGTACTACCCGTTTGACCTGCATCTTTGAAGCATTCCCATTTCCTGTGACAGCTCTTTTAACGGTCTTCGCTGGATATCCGACAATCTCTATATTACTATTTCTACAGCAGAGTAGAACTACGCCTCTTGCATGCCCCATAAGAATTGCTGTCATCGGATGTTTGTAATGAGAATATAACTGCTCTATAGCGCAAAGATCTGGCTTGGCCTGTTTGATAAGATCGTCAATTTGGTAATATATTGAATGCAATCTATCTGTAAAAGGGTCCTTACTAGAACTGCGTATTATACCTGCCTCTATTAAAACAGGGTTACCACCTTTATCATCTATCACACCATATCCGGTAATATCTAATCCAGGATCTATTCCGAGTATTCTCATAGTTTCGTCGTGCGTCGTGCGTAAAAAGCATATTGACTACATGAAACGCAATACGATATACGCAATACGCGGTTACTCCATCAAATCATCAGGCACATCAAAATTGGCGTAGACATTCTGCACATCATCACTATCTTCAAGAAGCTCAACCAAAGATAAGACCTGCTGGGCTTCTTTCCCTTGGAGCTTAACAGTGCTAGAAGGAACCATTGTGATCTCAGCAGATTCAACCTCTATGCCAGCATTAGTTATGGCATCTTTAACTGTCTCAAAGTTAGCAACTGATGTACTTATCTCGTAGAGCCCTGCGTCTGTCTTCATATCATCAGCTCCCGCATCGAGAGCTGCTGTCATAACCTTCTCTTCATCAGCCGCATCTTCCTTAATAAGAATATAGCCTTTTTTGGTAAACATCCAGTTTACACTGCCTGAACCAGCCATGTTCCCGCCTTTTTTTGAGAAGATATTCCTCACTTCAGCCGTAGTCCTGTTTCTATTATCAGTAGCTGTCTCGACCATTATAGCAACACCTTTTGGGCCATAGCCTTCATACATAATTTCTTCGTATATGACACCTGGCAGTTCGCCGGTCCCCTTCTTTATAGCCCTATCTATATTATCAGCGGGCATATTATATTGTTTTGCCTTACTATAAGCAACTCGTAAGCGCGGATTGGTATCTGGATCACCTCCGCCCTGTTTAGCTGACATTGTTAGTTCTTTTGCTATCTTAGAAAATATCTTTCCTCTCTTTATATCAGCCGCACCCTTCTTATGTTTTATACTCGCCCATTTATTATGTCCTGACATTATTAATCCTTGTTTAAAAGTCGGTTATCGGTGTTAGGTTATCGGTTTACGGATTACGCGTCATCGAAAACCGAGAACCGTAAACCGCAAACCGAGATTATTCCTCTTCGCCATCTTTCGATTTCTGGTGCTGCGCAATTATAGCCTGGGCAAACTTCATGGGAACTTCTTCATCATGTGAAAATTTCATGCTATAGGAACCGCGGCCCCCAGTAAGTGAGCGTAGCTCTGTGGCATACTTTAACATCTCAGCCAATGGTATCTGCGCCTTAACAAGCTGATTTGCGCCCTTTGGCTCCATGCCCATTATGCGCCCACGCCTTGAATTTATATCTCCTGTTATCGAGCCCATATATTCATCAGGTACTACAATTTCAACATCCATTATAGGCTCAAGCAATATGGGCGCGGCATCTACAACACCTCTCCTTAAAGCCATACTGCCTGCTATCTTAAAAGCCATTTCAGAAGAATCAACATCGTGATACGAGCCGTCATATAACGTTACCTTAACATCAACGAGCGGATATCCTGCAACAACCCCTTCTACCATGGCGCCCCTTACGCCCTTCTCAACAGCAGGTATATATTGTTTTGGCACAGCGCCACCAACTATCTTATCCACAAACTCAAAGCTCTCTCCTCTAGGAAGCGGTTCTAGCCTGATCCAAACATCCCCATATTGACCACGCCCACCAGACTGTTTCTTATATTTGTGGTGTACTTCGGTCGTTTTTTTGATGGTCTCTTTATAAGCGACTTTCGGTGTTCCTAGATCAACTTCTACCTTAAAATTGTTCTTTAGCTTATCGACCATTACAGCAAGATGCATGTCACCTAAGCCAGATACTATAAGCTCTTTTGTCTGAGCGTTTCTTGCGTATTTAAATGTAGCGTCTTCACTGCTAAGTTTTGCAAGTGCTGTCATAATCTTCTCTTCATCATGTCGTGATTTAGGTTTTACAGAAAGAGAGATCGCAGGCTCAGGAAAAGCTATGGGATCAAACTTTATCTTTGTCGATTCATCAGATATAGAATCACCCAATAACGTATCTTTAAGCTTAGCAACGCCAGCAATATCTCCTGCTGATACCTCAGATACAGGCTTCTGCTCTTTACCTTGTAATAAAAATAGCTGGCCGATCCTCTCTTTTACCTCTTTTGTTGAATTATAAAAACTTGTGTCACTTTTTAAAGAACCTGAAAAGATACGAAATACTGTAAGTTGCCCTATGTATGGATCTATGATCGACTTGAAGACAAATGCAGATAACGGACCGCTAGCATCAGGCTCTATCTCAATCTTATCGTCTGAACCTGGCTTATTCGCCTTTGCCTTTGGCGCCTCAAGCGGTGAAGGGAGAAGATCCCCTATCACCTTAATAAGCTCATCTATTCCAATATCTTTTGTGACTGAGCCGCATAAGACAGGAAATACCTTGCGACTTGCAACACCCTTTCTAAGGCCCTCTACTATCTCATCGTCAGTTAATTCCTCTCCGCCGAGATACTTCTCAATAAGAGCGTCATCCTGTTCTGCTATAGTCTCCATCAGCTGCTCTCTGAATGTCTGAGCAAGTTCTTTATCAGGGCCCTCAAGCTTTTCAAGATCACCTTTCTTTAATAGTGATACTGTAGCGCTAAACGAGGCCTCTTTACCAACAGGAAAAGCGATCGGAACACAACCAGTACCAAAGGCATCTCTTATGGACTCAAGAACCTTCTGAAAACTTGCATTCTCTTTATCAAGTCTATTAACAAAGACTATTCGAGGCAGATCCTTTTTTGTCAAAAAATCCCACCCACGTTCTGTGCCTACCTCAACACCATTATGAGCGCAGACAACACATATACCAGAATCTGCTGCCCTTAAGGAGGATATTACACCCCCTACAAAATCAGCATAACCTGGGGTATCCAGCATGTTTATACGCTTTCCATTAATCTCAGCATGAAGAACTTTTGATGAGATGGTGATCTTTCTATCCATCTCATCTGCGTTATAATCACACATGCTTGTGCCATCATCCACGCTGCCACGCCTTGAATTAGCGCCTGATTTATATAGAATAGAATCTATTATTGAAGTTTTTCCAGCATGGGAGTGGGACAAGAATACAACATTTCTTTTGTTCTTTGCATCCATGGTTGTGCTTCTCCTTTCGTGGTATATAAGTATAACTATTAGTAGAGGGAGATATATTATATAAAAGAGGGCTTGGTGTTGTCAAGGGAATAAAAAAACACGAACAAAAAAGGTAAATGAACCCCCCTGTTTTGATTTCGGAGAAATCAAGGGTGGATATATAAAAAAGTACCGTACCACATTGGGTGCGGGTAAAAATATTAGTCCCGTACCACGTCGGGTACGGGTATATTATAGCCATGTACCACGTTGGGTACAAATAAAAAAATTATTGGAGCATGCAAAAAAAACCCTGAACCACGTTGGGTACAGGGTTTAAAATTTGCAACAAAAAAGTACCGCACCACGTTGGGTGCGGGTATATTATAGCCATGTACCACGTTGGGTACATGGCTTAAGTTTTACTACAACTTACGCCAATCTATAAAGTAGATTGGCGTAAGTTGTGTAAAAACTAAAGCCAGCGACGACCTACTCTCCCACAATCTAGCGAATGCAGTACCATCGGCGATGAGGAGCTTAACTACCGTATTCGGAATGGGAACGGGTGTTTCCCCCTCTCAGCAATCACTGGCAAAAATGGCTTATGGCTTGTAGCAAATTGCATATAGCAAAAGCATGATCTACAAGCTACAAGAAAAATTAATTCCTGCGAAGCTCTACCATTCTCCTTCGCTCTTCAACGCGCTATCTTCTGATAGAGCTTCGGAGGAATGTGTTCCTACGAAGCCTTACCACGGTTAACACATTGCAAGGCGAAGTAGAACCATAATAAAATTATCGCAGAGCGAAGCAGAACAACTTATGTAGTCGCAAAAACCACAGACGATTTCTTAATTATTAAGATCAAGCCGCACGAGAAATTAGTACCCTTAAGCTTAACCCCTTACGGGACTTACACATAGGGCCTATCAACCTCATAGTCTTTGAGGTCTCTTTAGGCATCTTAAGATGCGGGATATCTATTCTTGGAGGGGGCTTGGCGCTTAGATGCTTTCAGCGCTTATCCCTTCCGAACGTAGCTACCCAGCCTTTGCACCTGGCGGCACAACTGGAACACTAGAGGTTCGTCAATCCGGGTCCTCTCGTACTACGGATTGCTCTCCTCAAATATCCTGCGCCCACGACAGAGAGAGACCGAACTGTCTCACGACGTTCTGAACCCAGCTCGCGTACCACTTTAACCGGCGAACAGCCGGACCCTTGGGAGCTTCTCCACCCCCAGGATGTGATGAGCCGACATCGAGGTGCCAAACCGGGCCGTCGATGTGAACTCTTGGGCCCGATAAGCCTGTTATCCCCGGAGTACCTATTATTCGTTGAGCGATGGCGTTTCCACACACTACCACCGGATCACTAAGACCTGCTTTCGCATCTGCTCGACTTGTAGGTCTCGCAGTTAAGCTCCCATATATCTTTACACTCAATGCGCGATTGCCAAACGCGCTGAAGGAACCTTTGTGCTCCTCAGTTACTCTTTATGAGGAAACCGCCCCAGTCAAACTGCCCGCCTGG
>JBHPDT010000039.1:0-16582 GCA_042577545.1 Candidatus Omnitrophota bacterium
GTTCAGGGGACAGGGTACAGAAAAACTGAACTTGTCTATCGAACCCTGAACAAAAGCATGTTATCAAACTAATCCGGCAACTGGTAGCTAGTTACAATAACACGCGAAATGCGTATAAATAAACCAGAAACCAGTATATTTGAGTAACCAGAAACCAGTTGCTAGAAACCTGTATACGAAAGTAACCAGAAACCAGTTGCCAGTAACCAGAAGAGAAGATTAATAAAGTAACCAGAAATCAGTAACCAGAAAAATAGAAAGAAGACAGATGGTTATTAAAAAAAATAGAACCGCAGAGATACGACGTAAGACAAAAGAGACAGATATAGAGATAAAGCTTAATCTTGATGGAAAAGGTAAGGCAAGCATAAATACAGGTATAGGCTTCTTGGATCATATGCTTGAGCTCTTTGCGCATCACGGACTTTTTGATCTAAAAGTAGATGTTAAGAAGCAGGATCTGGTAGTTGATATACACCATACTAATGAGGATGTAGGTATAGCATTAGGAGAGGTTTTTAAGAAAGCTCTTAAGTCAAAAAAGGGTATTACTAGATTTGGGCAGTCATTTGTTCCTATGGATGAGGCTTTAGCAAGGGTTAGGGTGGTTCTGGATTTAAGCGGAAGGCCTTCACTCATCCTTAAGAACAAGGTAAAGGTGCCTGGTAATTTAAAGGAGTATAGCATAAATGACGCAAAACAGTTCTTGAAAGCCTTTACGTTAAATAGTGGCACTAATATGCATTTGGATATTATTCGAGGCGAAGACCTTCATCATGTTATTGAATCGATATTTAAGGCCTTAGGCAGAGCTCTATCTGAAGCTGTCTTAATAGATAAGCGAAGAAAAGACAAGGTTCCATCAACAAAAGGTAGGTTGTGATAGTAATAATAGATTACGGCATGGGAAACCTCTGGTCAGTATCCAATGCCTTTATAAGATATACTGATGAGGTAAGGGTTAGCTCGTATCCAAGGGATGTCGCATCCGCGGATAAACTCGTTCTTCCTGGGGTAGGAGCTTTCAAGAATGGCTATGGTGAGCTTGAGCGCAGAGGCCTAATCGAGCATATCAAAAATTTTATAAAGTCTGGAAAGCCTTTTTTGGGTATATGTCTTGGCATGCAGCTTCTATTTACAAAGAGCTATGAAGATGGTGAGCACAAGGGTCTGGGCATTATCGATGGAGAGGTCGTTGCCTTTGATAAGACAATGGGGCTAAAGGTTCCCCACATGGGGTGGAACACAATAAATCAAAATTCAAAAATAAAAAATCAAAACTTGGAAATAGAAAATCAAAAATGTTCTTTATTAGAAGAGGTGCCCGATGACGCCTACATGTATTTTGTGCATTCATATTATGGGGTTCCGACAGACGAGAAGGTAGTTGCGACTAGGACAGAGTATGGGGTAAATTTTTGTTCATCTTTGTGTAAGAATAACATATACGCGACTCAGTTTCATCCTGAAAGGAGCCAATCTGCCGGATTGAAGATAATAGAAAATTTTGTAAAGGTTAAGACATGATTATCTTACCAGCTATAGATTTAAGACAAGGAAGGGTTGTTAGATTGACCCAAGGTGATTTTGCCAGAGAGAAGTTCTATTCTGGCAGTCCTGGTGAGGTAGCGAAACTATGGGAATCTCAGGGCGCTAAATGGTTACATGTGGTTGATTTAGACGGAGCTTTAGCGGGCGAACCACAGAATGCTGATGCGCTAGAGCAGATTCTAACTAATGTTAGCATTCCGGTTCAACTAGGGGGTGGCCTAAGAACCTTTGATTCTATATCAAAAGTCTTGGATATGGGAGTCTCAAGGGTTATTATAGGTACTAGGGCCTATGATGATGAGGAGTTTATTAAAAAACTGGTTGGCAAGTATGAGGATAAGATAGCGGTCGGTATTGACGCAGCGGGAAAAGATGTTGTGGTTGCTGGCTGGACATCAAAGACTCATATGACATCAGATCAGCTTGCCAAGAGGATGGAATCAATAGGTGTTGAAACTATAATATATACAAATGTTTTAAAAGATGGAACACTAGAGGGGCCCGAAGAAGATCTTGCGATCGATATGCTGGATGCGGTCAAGGCCAATGTAATAATTTCAGGTGGTATATCTTCAATAGATGATATAGCAAAATTAAAGGCCTTATCTAGGAGAAATCTTTACGGAGTAATTACTGGAAAAGCTCTTTATGAGGGCAAACTCGATCTGGCGCAAGCGATAAAGATAGCTGAGGAGTAGATGTTAGCAAAACGTATTATACCGTGCCTGGATGTAAAAGATGGCAGAGTGGTCAAGGGGATAAAGTTTCTTGATCTTAAGGATGCTGGTGATCCAGCTGAAATTGCAGCTGCTTATGACAGAGAAGGCGCTGATGAGATAGTCTTTCTTGATATAACAGCAAGCCATGAAGGAAGAGAGACTATGGTGGATGTTGTTATGCGCACAGCTGAGGATGTCTTTATGCCATTGACTGTTGGAGGTGGGATCAGCCAGATTACTGCGATCGAGAGACTTCTTAAAGCAGGCGCTGATAAGGTCTCTTTAAATACCCATGCTGTATCTGATCCAGAATTCATAAGAGAGGCAGCTAGAAATTTTGGAACCCAGTGTATAGTTGTAGCGATTGACGCAAAGAGGACAGGGGAGAGCTGGAAGGTCTTTACGCATGGTGGTAGAAGACGAACAGGAAAAGATGCCATAGAATGGGCTAAAGAGGCAGCTGACTTAGGCGCTGGGGAGATATTATTAACAAGCATGGATTGCGATGGCACAAAAGACGGATATGATATCAATCTTACCAGATCGATATCTGAGGCAATCAATATTCCGATCATAGCCTCAGGTGGCGCGGGAAAGCTCGAACATCTATACGAGGCATTTACTGATGGAAAGGCTGATGCCGCTTTAGCAGCAAGCATATTTCATTTTAGAGAGTATACGATAAATCAGGCAAAAGAGTTCTTAAAAGACAAAGGGGTGGATATTAGATTATGAGCTGGATAGATAGACTTAAATTTGATAAGGACGGACTTATTCCCGCGATAATGCAGGATTATAAGAACAAAGATCTTTTAATGGTCGCCTACATGAATAAAGAGGCTATTAAGAAGACCCTTGAAACGAAGAGGTGTCATTTCTACAGCCGCTCGAGAAAAAAACTCTGGCTAAAAGGTGAGACCTCAGGTCACACCCAAAAGGTAAATTCCATATTCGTTGATTGCGACAAGGATTGTCTCTTAATTAAGATAGAGCAGAAGGGTGGGGCATGCCACACAGGATACAGATCCTGTTTTTATAGAAAAGTTACGGATGATGGCCTTAAGGAGGTTGGAAGAAAGGTATTCGACCCCAAGAAGGTTTACTAGAGTAACCAGAAACCAGTTGCCAGTATTCTCGAGTAACCAGAAACCTGTAACCAGTGACCAGAAAAAAAGATTCGCGTATAAACGAAAACCCAGGAGGTTTGAAATGCGCAAATATCTCATATTTATTATAACCATGGCGTTAATATCAAGCTTCAGTTCTTCTTCTTACGCTCAGGCTGAGCGGGAGGTCACCCTAAGCACCTACTATCCAGCTCCGTTTGGGGATTATGATGAGTTAAACGCCAATAGCATAACAGTTGGGCATACTACGACTAGAAGTGCTCCTGCATATATGGATTCACCATCTATATATGCTCACTGTTTAGGTGGAGGAACTAATCCTGAGGGAAGCATAGCGGTGCACAGAGCCTTAAATGGGGGTAATATTTCCGCAAGATTAGATCTGCATACCCATAGAGGTACATTTGATAATCCCGCAGTCTCGCAAACTGGGGATTTCTTAGGTGAGATTCGATTCAATGCGCTACAGGATAAAGTTAATGTAGCGGATGATTGGCATCCTGCTGCCATGATTCGAAGTGTTGTTAACGAAGCTCCGGCTGGGGCAGGCGGCAGCACAGCTGCTGACCTTTTATTCATGACATCTGACCATACCTATTGGCCAGGCGAGCGTATGCGTATAAAATCTAACGGTAATGTCGGAATTGGGACATCAGCTCCGCTTGCACCGCTTGATGTCACTTGCTTTGCGCCTATTGTTAATGGTAGCCCTTTAACTCAGGATGTTTACTTTCGTGTTGGAGGTTTGCCAAACGATAATACTATTAATGGAATTGATTCTGGCAGGGTCTGGATAGAATATGGGCAACAGGCAGCACCCCTTCTTGTTTTGGAGGATTATGATAACCCGCCCAGGATACAGTTTCAACAGACTGGTGCAGATTTAGGTTCAGGTGCAGGGACAGAGGCTGTCCCCAATCATGCCAGCTGGATCGGGCATAGTACGATGGAGTCTAGTGATATTTCTATTATGAATGGTAATGTCGGGATAGGGACATCAGCTCCACAGTCAATATTAGATGTGAGCTCAACATCAAGCGCGTTTATGCCACCAAGAATGACTTCTACTGAAAGGGATTTGATTAGCCCGCCCCGAGAGGGCATGGTTATCTATAATACAACCACAGATAGTCTAAATACACATAACGGATCCAACTGGAATACAGTTGGGGCTGGACCAACTACTATATTTAAGTTGAAGTCACCGGGTCAGAATGCCTTTGCTGGCATGCCGGCCATGGATCCTGTTTTGCAATTTGACATTCAGCCTGGCGAGAAGTGGCAATATGATCTTGTTGCCACATTTGGGGTTAAAAATGCAACAATTGATGTAGAGCTCGCGTTTGATATAAATCCTCCTGGTATAGGCATAGTGCTTAACGGGTATGCTAAAATGATGTATGGAAATCCATCGAGCAGGGCTGAAGCTGCGCCATATCATTCTCCGAATTACATGATGGTTACTGACGCAGGATTGGGCTACTTGCATACTGGTGATATAGCCCATACACAGTGGGATGTTGGTACCGCAGTCCCGGTGACTGTTGTCTCATCCGGTATTATAGATTATTATAATGCTTCCGGCGCTACTCGTACGTTTGGCTTGAAATGGCGTCAGGAAGCAGGACTCGGTGACTTTAATAGAATTGTTAACATAAGAGATCACAGCTATTTGAAGGCCACTCAGCTGGAGTAGATATGCATTACCTAACATAGCTAAAGACGCTTTACGTAACTAGCGTCTCAAACTGAAGTTATTATTAATTGGGGACAGAAACTAATTTATAATATTCGGTGCGGTTAAGATAGCGGAGCAGATTGAAAAGTTGAAATGCAAAAATCAAAATGCAAAAAGTAAAATTACAATGCAAAAATCAAAATTTTAGTATGCATATAATAATTTTATATTTTAATATGTCATTTTGATATTTAATATTTGATTTTTTAGGAGTAAAAATGTATTGCCCAGATAAAAAAGATTTCATAAAATTAGCAAGTTACAAGACGCTTTACGTAACTAGCGTCTTATATTAAAGTTATGGAACAGATAAGGGTAGTGGTTGATAGAGATTACTTCGCACCGCTTTTAGAAGCTTCCGCCGAAAGCGGACCCGCCTCTGGCGGGCGCAATGACACGCGGAGAAAATATGTAATTTGGGGACGGTCCTAAAGGGGACAGGTCTCAGCACAAAAAATGTCGTTTTTTAAATAGTTTTAGGGGTAAAACTATGCATTATCCAAGTAAAAAAGAATTTATCAGATTAGCTAAAAAAGGAAATCTTATTCCGGTCTATAAGGAGATCTCAGCGGATTTTCAGACGCCGCTCTCTGCCTATCTTAAGATAGATGATGGAAAAAACTCATTTCTCTTTGAATCAGTCGAAGGAGAGGAGAGGATTGGTAGATACTCATTTCTGGGAAGTGACCCATCTGTTGTTATTGAATCAAAAGGTAAACTACTTTCAATCTCAAAAAAAGGCGGCAAGAAACCTATTAAGATAAGAACGTCTGATCCCCTGAAGGAAATTGAGACCTTTATGGCCCGATATAATACCGTTGATGTAGATGGCTTGCCGCGCTTCTTTGGTGGATTGGTCGGTTTTATGGGTTATGATATCATACGGTCGATTGAAGAGATACCTGATTCGTGTAAGGATGATCTGAAGGTAGCTGACATAAGGTTGGTGCTTGCTGATAATCTTCTGATATTTGATCATGTTAAACATACGATAAAGATAGTCGCTAACGCGCATCTGCAGGGGAAGTCAAAGAAGGATATCGATATTGCATACAAGGGAGCTGTAAAAGCTATAGAGGCGCTTGATAAGAAGTTGGTTAAGCACACAAGTAAGAGGATACCTGAATTAGGTGATGAGGCTACAAATATAAAGTTTAAATCAAATGTAAAGAAGGTCGATTTCAAGAATGGCGTTAAGAAGGCAAAGGAGTATATTAAGAAGGGAGATATCATACAGGTAGTTCTTTCACAAAGACTTGAGACAGATTTTAAGGCAGATCCATTAAATGTTTATCGAGCCTTACGATCTATTAACCCGTCACCATATATGTTCTATCTATCATTTGGCAGGATGAAGCTTGTTGGCTCATCACCAGAGATAATGGTGCGCGGGGAAGATGGCGTTGCTGAACTTAGGCCCATAGCTGGCACGCGGCCGCGAGGCAAAACTGAGCAGGAAGATATTAGGCTGGAGAAGGATCTTCTCGCTGATCCAAAGGAGAGGGCTGAGCATATTATGCTCGTTGATCTTGGAAGAAATGATCTAGGAAGGGTCTGTGTCTCCGGCACAGTCAAGGTGCCTGAGTTTATGGTGATTGAGAGATACTCACATGTTATGCATATAGTAAGTGATTGTATCGGGAAGCTATCACCCGATAGCAACGTATACGAGCTCTTAAAGGCCTCATTTCCTGCGGGAACCGTAGCTGGGGCACCAAAGATAAGGGCTATGGAGATAATCGATGAGATAGAGAAGACCAAAAGAGGTCCATATGCCGGGTGCGTTGGTTATTTCTCATTCTCTGGAAATCTTGATACATGCATAACTATTAGAACAATTCTTTTAAAGGGCGACAAGGCGTATGTTCAGGCAGGCGCTGGGATAGTTGCTGATTCTAAACCTGAGTACGAGTATCAGGAGACATTGAATAAGGCTAAGGCGATGCTTAAGGCTATCGCTATGGCGAAAATGGCAGATTAGCTTGTAGTACGTGGCATGTAGGATGTAGCATTACGTGATCCACAAGCTACAACCTACAAGCCACAAGCTTTACGAGGAGTAATGCACATGATCCTATTATTAGATAATTACGACTCATTTACATATAATTTGGCCCAGTATCTTGGTGAGCTTGGAGCAAGGCTTAAGGTCATAAGGAATGATAAGATTACAATTCCTGAGATAAAGAGGCTTAAGAATTTAACACATATTGTAATATCGCCGGGCCCTGGTCGGCCTGAAGACGCTGGTATATCTGGTGAGCTAATCAATGAGTTTAAAGGAAAGATTCCTATTTTGGGAGTCTGCCTTGGTCATCAATGCATCGCCCAGGTCTTTGGCGGCAAGATCATTCGCGCAAAGAGACTTATGCATGGAAAGACATCCAGAGTATACCACAACAAGAAAGGCATCTTTAAGGGGATTAAGAACCCATTTGACGCTACTAGATATCACTCGCTCATTGCTGAGAGAAAAAGTCTACCTAAAACTTTTGATATAATAGCTTGGACTAGCCAAAAAGAGATAATGGGTATTAAGCATAAACATTATAAGATATGGGGGGTACAGTTTCATCCTGAGTCGATATTGACGAAGGAGGGCATGAAGATTTTGAAGAATTTTATTAGTGTTTAACGAAATATAGAGATTATCACGCCTCGCCCCCTGCGGTGGCGGGCTCGCAATTGCGAGAAGCGAGCATAGCGAGCGACGAAACAATCTCATACTTTAACTATGTAATTCCGAGGACTACAAAATGATTAAAGATGCTATAAAAAGAGTTGTAGGAGGTAATGATCTCGCTCCCAAGGAGATGGAGAAGGCCTTTTCAGAGATAATGAATGGAATGGCTGAACCATCCCAGATTAGCGCATTTATTACAGCGCTAAGCATAAAGGGTGAGTCAATAGGTGAGATAACAGCAGCTGCAAAGGTTATGCGTAAATTCGCATCTACTATTAAGGTTCAAACACGCTTGAATGAACCTGTTCTTGATACTTGCGGAACCGGTGGGAGTGGCAAAGATACTATTAATGTATCAACAGCTGCGGCATTTGTTGTATCAGGTTGCGGCGTAAAGGTGGCAAAGCATGGTAATAGAGCAGCTTCAAGTCGCTGTGGCAGCGCTGATCTTCTTGAGAGCCTTGGGGTGAAGATAGATCTTCCTCCAAAGCGGGTTGAGTCCTGCATAAAAAATATAGATATCGGATTTATGTTTGCCCCGCTATTTCATGGCGCCATGAAGTATGCAGTACCAGTAAGAAGGTCGATAGGCATATGTACTATTTTTAATATCCTGGGACCTCTATCAAATCCAGCAAATGCTAATTGTCAAGTCCTAGGGGTTTTTCGCAAGGATTTTACCCCTCTTATGGCAGGGGTTTTAAAGAACCTTGGAGTAAAAAGAGCCTTTGTTGTTCATGGATGTGATGGACTGGATGAGATATCTATAGCAGGGCCAACGCAAGTAACTGAGTTGAGAGATAGGTCGATAAGGACTTATAATGTTACACCGCAGAAATTTGGCCTTAAGAGAGCAGCATTAAAGGATATCAGCGGAGGCGGCCCAAAGGCCAATGCAGCTAAGATACTCTCTATATTAAAAGGAAAAAAAGGTCCGATGCGAGATGTAGTATTGCTCAATGCTGCATTTGGGCTCGTTGCTGCCGGAAGAGTCAAGACAGTTAAGGACGGAATAAGGTTAGCGCGACAATCTATAGATACAGGCGCTGGTCTAGCAAAATTGGAAGAACTTAAGATATATACGAATGTGAAATAGTAACCAGTATGCTGGAGAAACCAGTAACCAGTAACCAGAAACCTGGGTAAAAGCAAGTCGTTAAACTGATCTGGTTTCTGGCAACTGGTAACTGGTTACTTTAGTGCAAGGCGGCACACACATGATCCTATCAGACATAATCGAAGAGAAGAGAAGAGCCGTAGCAGAATCCAAGGATAAGCTGCCTTTAGATGAGATTAAAGATAGGCTTTCGAGTAAGAAGATTCCTAGGCGAAATTTTAAACATGCTCTGAGCCATCAGCATGCTATCAATATAATCGCTGAGATAAAGAAGGCATCTCCTTCAAGAGGTGTCATAAGAAGCGACTTTAATCCTGTAGAGATCGCTAAGACCTATCAGGTTAATGGCGCTGCTGCCATATCTGTTTTAACGGAAGAGAGATTTTTTCAAGGTAGCCTCGATTATATAAAGATGGTTCGCAGCGTATGCAGCCTGCCTGTATTGCGCAAAGACTTTATCTTAGATGAGTATCAGGTCTATGAGTCTGCCTTAGCTGAGTCTGATGCCATTCTTCTGATAGCGGACTTATTAACAAAAAAGGAGATCGTATCCTTTTCATCAATAGCGAAATCATGCGATATGGCTGTGCTCTGTGAAGTGCATACAGAGGAGGATATTGAAAAGGCCTTATCTGCTCATCAGGATATCATAGGCATTAACAACAGGGATCTTAGTACATTCAAGCTTCATCTTAGCACAACGCAGAACCTGATTGGTCTAATACCGCAGGATAAGATAATTGTGAGTGAAAGCGGCATAAAGTCTAGATCTGATGTCATGTTCTTAAAGAGCCTTGGAATAAATGCGGTACTCATAGGAGAGGCCTTCATGGATGCGGATAATATTGGCGAGATGGTAAGAGAATTTACAGGAATCAATCATCATGGCTAAGGTAAAGATATGCGGCATCACGAATTTAGAAGACGCGAAAGTAGCTCAAGATGCTGGGGCTGATTTTTTGGGATTTGTTTTCGCGGATAGTCCACGCAGGATTGAGGCAGATAAGGCCCGCTCTATAATAGAGAATACTTCAGCTGACATAAAGATAGTTGCCTTATTCGTAAATGAAGATAAGGACCGCGTGGCTGAAGTAATCTCTACATTAGGCAGAGTCGACGTCTTGCAGTTTCACGGAGATGAGATGCCTGAATACTGCGAACAGTTTAAAGATATCGGCATAATAAAGGCATTTAGGATTAAAGATAAAGAGTCTATAGATAAGATATCAGAGTATTCACAAATAAGCTATATTCTGCTTGATGCGTTTCATAAAGACCTTTATGGCGGCACTGGAGAGACGTTTGAGTGGAGTCTCACTAAGCAAGCGAAGAGATTCAATTTACCTATATTCCTGTCAGGTGGGCTCAATCATGAAAACGTGAAAGAGGCTATTCTCAAGACAAACCCATTTTGCGTTGATGTTTCAAGCGGTGTTGAGAAAGACCCGGGGAAGAAGGATCCGCAACTTGTGAAAAAGTTTATTGCTCAAGCTAAATCGGTAAAATGTGGATAAGTAGCGCACCCTTAAGGGTGCGCTACAATTGTGGATAACTTTAAAATTTTGGCATAGTGCGTTTTTAAGGTGGACGAGTGGAAGAAGTCTTCATATCTATAGACAATAATAAACAAGAGCTTATAGATCTTACACAAAAACTTGTAAGCATCCCAACTGTTAATCCGCCGGGTAAGGATTATGATAAGATAGTCAATTTTCTCGAGAGATATTGCCGCAAGATCGGTCTCGCAACAAGGCGAATACACGTTCCTAGCAATGAGTTGAAAAAACTGGGCATAGACAAAGAGTCTGAACGTGTAAGCCTTATAGCGATCTGGAATACTTCTGCTAAGAAGACGCTACATATAAATGGTCATTATGATGTAGTACTTGCAACCAATAACTGGTCCAGTGATCCGTTTAAGCCGATTATTAAGCGAGGCAGGATATATGGGCGCGGCTCAGCGGATATGAAGGGTAATATCGCATCTACTTTAATCGCCATTAAAGCGCTTAAGGACCAAAAAGTGAAACCAAAATGCAATATCGAGCTCTCCTTTACACCCGATGAGGAGACCGGTGGCGCGGCTGGTTTTAAATATTTAGTTAGAAAAAAATATATTAAGCCCAACTATGCCATTGGTGAGGGATATAATAATGATTACTTCTCATATGGCAATAAAGGTATAGCCTGGTTTAGGATTGAGGTTAGAGGTAAATCATGCCATAGCAGTGAGCCGCATAAGGGTATTAATTCATTTGAGAAGATGATTCTTGTGGCTAATGAGTTTATGAAGCTCAAGAAGAGGGTGAACAAGAGAAGGACGCGTTATACTACTAAGAATAAGAAAGACAGGTATTCGACGATGGTAATGGGTGGTGAGCTATGGGGAGGAGAGAAGGCGAATATTGTTCCGGATAAGTCTGTCTTTACAATTGATAGACGGATCCTACCTGAGGAGAGTATCGCGGATGCAAAGCGAGAGATATATTCAGTAGTTGATAGGTTAAAGAAACGCGATAAAACCTTAGATGTAAAACTTAAGATAATATCCGCTGAACCTTCTAATATCTCAGACTCACAAGGAAGACTTTTCGATGTATTTTCTAGATCGATCTATAGGGTTTTAGGGAAGAAGGCAAAGTCCGCGCTTTTAGCAGGAGCAACTGATATGAGATTTCTTATGAGAAGAGGCGTTCCCTGCTTAGGTTATTCACCAGACGGCGGGCACTCCTGTCACTGTGATAATGAATATGTGAAGATCAAGAGTCTTGTTGATACGACTAAGATATTAGCAAATGTGATAGCGAAGATATGATGACTTTAAGTAACCAGTTACCAGTTGCCAGAAACCAGAAGATACCAGATATCAAAAAAAGATCTGGTTACTGGTTACTGGTTTCTGGTTACTCAACGTAACTGGTTACTTTGAGATATTTGAAAACATTTAGAGGGGATAAGAAGATGAGACCAGATAAGAGAGGTTATTTTGGTGGGTTTGGGGGAAAATATGTACCTGAAACCCTTATGAATGCGCTGGATGAGCTCACTAGAGAGTATAAGAGAGCAAAACATAGCAAGCAATTTAAGAAGAGGTTGAACTACTATTTTAAAGAGTATGCTGGAAGGCCAACGCCTTTATATTTCGCTAAAGGTCTTACTAAAGCCCTGGGTGGGGCTAAGATATACTTAAAGCGGGAGGATCTCTGCCACACAGGCGCGCATAAGATAAATAATACTCTTGGGCAGGCGCTCCTAGCCTTGAATATGAAGAAACCTCGTATAATTGCTGAAACCGGCGCCGGCCAGCATGGTGTTGCGACCGCGACAGTTGGAGCGTTATTCGGACTTGAATGCGATGTCTATATGGGTGAAGAAGATATAGAAAGGCAATCCTTAAATGTTTTTCGTATGAAATTATTAGGAGCAAGGGTTATTCCTGTCTCAAGCGGAAGCAAGACCTTAAAAGATGCTACCAATGAGGCCATAAGAGACTGGGTAACAAATGTCAGGACAACTCATTATATACTGGGTTCTGTAGTTGGGCCACACCCTTATCCAGGAATGGTGCGCGATTTTCAGTCTGTTATAGGAGAGGAGACAAAGTCTCAGATAAAAGCTATGAAAGAACGTTCTCCTGATTATCTGGTTGCTTGTGTTGGTGGTGGTTCAAACTCAATAGGATTATTTCATCCTTATTTTGATTCGAAAGCAAAGTTTATCGGAGTTGAAGCAGCAGGCATAAGTATAAAGTCAGGAAAACACGCGGCAACCCTTACCAAAGGCGATGTAGGTGTATTGCATGGCTCAAAGAGTTATCTTTTGCAAGATAGAGGCGGCCAGATAAAGATAGCCCACTCCATATCCGCGGGATTAGATTATCCAGGTGTGGGGCCTGAGCACTCTTATTACAAGGACGCAAAGAGAGCGAAATATGTCTCAGTTACAGATAAAGAAGCATTAGAAGGGTTTAAGCTTCTTTCAGAGACCGAGGGAATTATCCCAGCTCTGGAGAGCGCGCATGCTATAGCATATCTTAGGAAACTTGTGCCAAAGACGAAGAAAAATGAGATCATTGTTGTCTGTCTTTCTGGCAGGGGAGACAAAGATATAGATATTGTCAAGGGGTTAATAAAATAACTTTTAAGGAGTTTAAGATGAAGATATTAAGAGTTTTGCTGATCGCTCTTACGGTAGTAATATGGGCAAATCCTTTTGCGCGCGCACAGATGCGAGAGGAGCTTACCTTAAGTACCTACTATCCAGCGCCTTTTGGTGAATATGATGAGTTAACCGCAAACAGGATTACGACAGGAGATATCACAACACCTGGTGGCGACCTGTTTGTTGATGGCAGCATTGGTGTAAATGTAAATCCACCGCAAGCTCGCGTCCACGTGCTAGAGTCTTCAAATATTAGGCCTGCTGCTTTAATTCGAAACGCTGATGGTGATGGCCTGGCTCTGAGGGTTCAGGGCACAGATGGCGCTGGTGGGAATGTTAATCCTATTATGCAGGTCGAAGACAATTCAGGGGATGCTAAATTCATTGTTCAGGCAGATGGCAATGTCGGGATCGGGACAGATAATCCTGAGTCAGAATTACATATCGAAGGACCTCCAACAGAAACAAATGTACGTCTGAGGGTAGTGAATAATGTCCCATTAGCTAATGGAAATGGTGATGCAACCATTGAATTACATTGGTTAAACGAACCACCAGCAACAAGCAATCGAGGAATACTCGCTAGGCTGACAAATGGACATGCTGATGGAGCTGATTCATTTTGGTCTAATTGGGTCAATGGGACAGAAGTGGGCAAGATAACTCTGGATGAAACAGGCAACGTCGGCATCGGAACAACTGCTCCGCAGGCGATCTTAGATGTCTCATCAACAACAAGTGGGATATTGCTGCCCCGCGTTGCAAATCCCGAAACTGATATAGCGTCTCCACAAGAAGGCATGCTTGTTTATAATGATACCGCTGATAGGGTGGAATATAGAGACCCGGCTGCTTGGAAAACAGCGCTCGCAGCGTCATCAACTATGAAGGTTGCCTCTGGTGCCGCGGCTAATGGAACATATATAAATCTTGTGAGCGCTCACGGTTTTGATAGTAGCAAGCCATGGCATGTTGTAATAGGAGGGGTAATCGGTTCACCCCCTGGCGGTAATTGGCTTTATGGTTTGAACAGCAACTATACCAAGAGCTCAGATAACAAAGGTTTTACTATTACTGCGCTGATGAAGACCCAGATAGTCAATTGGAGACCTGGTAGCGCAACATGGCTTGCGATACAAGCCGATTGATTATATAAATAAGCAGGCCTAAACGGGAGTTATGAATCGGATAGATAAAAAATTCAGTTTACAAGGACGCAAAGAGAGCGAAATATGTCTCAGTTACAGATAAAGAAGCATTAGAAGGGTTTAAGCTTCTTTCAGAGACCGAGGGAATTATCCCAGCTCTGGAGAGCGCGCATGCTATAGCATATCTTAAAAAACTTGCGCCAAAGACGAAGAAGAATGATGTTATTGTAGTTTGCCTTTCTGGTAGGGGTGATAAGGATATAGATATTGTTAAAGGGTTAATAGAATAATTTCCTGGAGGTATAAAATGAAAATATTAAGAACCATGCTTTTAGGTGTTCTTGTATTAATGACTATGAGTTTTTCGGTGCGCGCACAAATACGGGAAGAGGTTACATTAAGCACCTACTATCCTGCTCCTTTTGGCGAATATGACGAACTTATTGCAGCAAGGTTTGCTGTTGGCGACATCAATGGTGATGGTCAGGTTGACAACGCTGATATTATTGCAACTGCAACAGACGGGGACCTGTTAGTATCCCATGGACTTACTGTGGGGGCAGATTGGATTAATCCTACATATGTGGCTATGATAGATGGATCGCGTATTTCTACTGAAAGTAGCATAGATCGTCAGCGCGGGCTTTATGTTACTGTTACACCTGAATTAAATTCTCCACCTGCTAGTTCAAACTTACACTATGCGCTGGGCATTGTTTCAAGTGTGTTGAATGAAGGTGGGTTAGGTAATAATGAAGACATTGATCTATCAATTGGCATGCAGATACAGCACGGAAGCCATAGTGGCGCTCACGACGGTTCATTAGTAAGAAAATCATATGGCTTACGCGTAGTTCCTTACAGGATGGAAGGAAGAATTGATGATCAGTATGACATATATGTTGAGAATCCTGAGTTAGGAACAGGCAGCGGGTCATTAACAAATTACCATTATGGCCTATATGTCAGACATGACGGTCCCAATTATTTTGGTGGTAATGTTGGCATTGGAGTAACCGCCCCACAGGCAACGCTTGATGTGGCAACAGGCGCGGTACTTATGCCCAGAAACGCTGACAATCCTGCCGCTATTAACGGTAGTGTATATTATAATAACACGGAAGAAGAGTTTCGATTCCGTGAGAATGGGGTATGGAAGGAGCTCGGAGGCATTACTGATGAATCAGCATCCGGGTATGTAAGAATAGGTGATTTGCAGGTATGCTGGGGTCCATGGTCACATAATACTCAACAGTCTTGGATTACTTTTCCAGCTTCGTTTCTTGATGCGTCCTACCACGTGTCAGTTAATTCAAATGGGTATGGAAAATGGGCCACTACAAGCAGTAAAACTACCATTAAATTCAAAGTACATAGCTTTAATGTGGGCTTCCCTATAAATAGTGCAGGAGGCAGCTATGTTGCTATTGGGCGATGGCAATAAAGAAGTATATCTAGAGAGGAACTATGAATAGGATAGATAAGAAATTTAATGAATTAAAGAGAGAGAAGAAGAAGGCGTTTATAGCCTATATCTGCGCTGGTGATCCGGATATAGATATAACGAAAACTCTTGTTCTTGAATTGGATAAGGCAGGCGTAGATATAATAGAACTAGGCGTTCCTTTCTCAGATCCATTAGCAGATGGGCCGACTATACAGAGGGCATCGCAGCGTGCATTGAAAAGAAAAATTACTATTGCTGATATATTATCGCTTGTGAAATCATTACGGGGAATGACTGATATACCGCTTATTCTAATGACCTACTATAATCCCGTGCACTACTATGGGGTAAAGAAATTTGTTAAGGATGCTAAAGCTTCAGGCGTAGATGGTGTTATTATTCCAGACCTTATACCAGAGGAGGCGGATGAGCTTATATCAGTATCAAGACCATTGGATTTTAGTACGATCTTTTTAGCTGCCCCTACTAGTTCTAAGGAGAGAATAAAACTTATAGCCAAAAAGTCAAGGGGCTTTATATATTATGTCTCTTTGACCGGTGTGACCGGGGCACGAAAGAGCCTGCCAGAAGATGTAAGGGCCCATGTTAAAGAGATCAAAAAGATCACAGACAAGCCCATTTGCATAGGATTTGGTGTCTCCTCGCCTAAGCAGATAAGAGAGCTAGCGAAGTTTTCAGACGGGGTAATAGTCGGCAGCGCGATTATTAGCAAGATCGAGAACCTTCTAAATAATAGATCACTTATAACTAAAAACGTGGCAAAATATGTTAAAAGTTTACTAAAGGGGCTGGAATAATGTTATATGTTGTGATTATCGCAGGTGGCGCGGGTAAGAGGCTTTGGCCTAAGTCGAGGAGATCATATCCAAA